>CALHTA010000054.1 GCA_938038645.1 uncultured Thiotrichaceae bacterium | reverse complement strand
TCTCGGGGGCTTGCTGGTAAATACTTTTTTTATTTTGTTATTATCGTTTTGTTGTTGATGAATACATTGCATACCCCGTGCCAACTTCCCAACTAAAAACCTAAACCACTGTTTTAAATAGATAAATTAAAAACCAATTAGCTTTTAAGCCCATATAAAAATCAAATTTCACATGACAAAAGTGTCAACTTCTAACGTTTGTGTGCACGGGCTGTCACTTATCAACGCCATTTATGTTTGAAAAAAACACTAAATATTCTGCGCAATACTTGCCATCGCTAAAAGCTTATGAAATACATAGCGCTCTTCTTCCTTGCTGGCCCAACCATTCAATCGAACTGGGTCTAATCAAATATTTGAAATGGCATTATGTTAGGATCGATGCAGGAGCTAATTGAAGCGTTGCTGTAGCAGATGAACTATTTCCAATCATGTTCATCAATACTATTGAGGAAAGGGGGAACAATTCTGGTTACACCTGAAGCATTTATTGCTTCCAGCGCTATCAAAGTGATAACCCACCTAGCCCAAACATACTTTTTTGACAATAACCAAGCAATTCGCCTCAAACTCTTTATTTTTGAGGACCTAGGCCATTTCAAGCTCTCATGAAATCGAGTGGATTGGGATACTTTACTGCTTAAAAAATTGCTAAAGCTTGTCAAAAAAATTATATTGAAAGCAGAGAGTAAGGGTTTTTTATTACTCTCGCAGAATCATCTTTATCAATCGTACAAACAATGGAATCATTATGAGAACTATAAATAAACTAACTACATTAGCGGCAACTGCAGTAGTTGCTAGCGCGATGACTTCACCCGTTATGGCTGCTGCTGACCAAGTTAACGTGGCGTTCTTCCTTGAGTGGGCTACTCCAAACCAAATCGCAAAAGTTGAAGCGGCATATGACGACGCTTTAGGTGTTCCAGTTGGATGGACTAACTTTGATGCGGGCACACAGATGACAGAAGCAATGCTTGCTGGTGACATCGACATTTCTTACAGCCAAGGTCTTGCCCCTTTCATTGGTGCTGTAAATGCTGGCGCGCCAATCAAAATGGTTTCTATTGCTGTTCAATACCCAGCAAACGACTGTGTTGTTAGAAACGGCGCAGGCATCGATACTACCAATGCTTCTGAGCTGGAAGGTCAATCAGTGGCTGTTCCTTTACAGACAATGGCTGACTACAGTTTCCGCATGATGATGCGTGAGTTGAAAGTTGACGTTAGCAAGATCAAAGTAATCGACCAAGCGCCTGCTGACGCTGCAGTATCTTTGGCTGATGGCGCTGTGGTAATGGCTTGTGGTTTCGGTGGAAACTCTATGGCCAAGATGTACGAAGTGGGTAAGAAATTGATGACTGCTGAGCAAAAAGAAGCAGCAGGTATCATCAGCTTTGACGTTGTATCGGTGACAGAGAAGTTTGCTCAAGAAAATCCTGATCTAGTTCGTACTTTCCTTAAAGTCACTGAAGATGCGAACATGGCTTTTGCTAAAGATCAAAGCAAGCTTGCTGTTATCGCTAAAGACGCGGGTATGACGCCAGAAGCGGCTAAGAAGCAAATGGAAGACTTCGTTTTCCCAAGCAACCAAGAGCAGCTAGATAAGTACTTCAACAAAGGCGGAATGGCTGATGTTGCTATCGGCATCGTTGGTAACGCTTTTGCAACTAAAGAGAAACCAGCACTTAAAGACTACAGCGTTACAATTGATACTTCTTTCTTGAAATAATCATTTTACGCAGTACTGCTTTATTTAGAGTAGCTAATTGATGGTCTGATGAGTTACTTTATAAAGCGAGATCTAAAGAAGGTATGGCAGATGTTTGCTAATCAGCGATCATCTGCCATTTTTATAGCCTAACCAAAGCTAAGATATAATCAGGGGTACACTTCATGAGCGACCTAATTGCCGATAAAGTCAATATGGTTTTCAATACAAAGGGGGGTGGAATCGTCCATGCATTAAAGGACGTGAGTTTCACATTAAAAGAAGGCGAATTATTGTCTGTGTTAGGCCCCTCTGGCTGCGGAAAAACGACGCTACTCAACATTATTGCAGGATTTAATCGCCCTACTGGCGGTGCTTTCTATTTAGGTAATGAAGAAATTTCAGGTCCTGGTGTTAACCGCGGCATGGTATTCCAGCAAGGCGCCTTATTTGAGTGGCTGACCGTTGCTGAAAACGTCAACTTTGGCCTACGTATGAAAGGCTCAGATAAAAAAGAAACCGCGAAAAAAGTTGAAGAGTGGTTGGATATTGTTGGCTTACAAGGCTTTGGTGACACCCCGACTTATCAGCTATCTGGTGGTATGCAGCAACGTGTTGCTTTGGCTCGCTGCCTGATAAACGATCCTGATTTGATTTTGATGGATGAGCCTTTAGGCGCACTCGATGCATTGACGAGAGAAAAAATGCAAACGCTGGTTCTCAAGATTTGGAAAGAGACTGGTAAGACAATCATGATTATCACGCACTCTGTTGAAGAAGCACTACTCTTAGGCGAACGCCTCTTTGTAATGGCTCCTCGCCCAGGCCGCTTACATAAGGAATACAATCTTCCTTTTGCTGAGCAAGGTCTAACAACAGATCCAAGAGAAATCAAAAATAGCGACTTATTCACTGAGACCCGTGAAGAAATCTTAACCATGATTTGGGATATGGAAGAAGAGATCATGGGCAAGAGTAACGCAGCATAAACACGAACACATTCGGGATAAATCACAATGATTGTTGGAATTTTATTTATTGTTTTAATTTGCCTCATCATCGGGGCAATAATATACGGGCGCAGGCTCGTCCGCACGGAAGTGACGGATGCTGTTTTTGGTAATCCGACCCGTGCCTTAGGTGGATGGCATTGGATTGTCGCAGGTGTCTCCAGTATTTTAGTCATTTGGCTATATTTTTCTTGGGATGCGGGCCGCGCCTTCTTTCCCACGGCTGCAAACGAGCTTTGTCAAGTTGCTAAGCTGAACCGTACGGCTAACCCAATTCGTTCAGCTTTTCCACTTGAAAATAGACAGCTAAGAAGTACCGCTCTCTTAGAGCGTGACTATGGTCAAATAGAAGCGCTGGAAGCTAAGCTAGCAGACACTAATTTTAATGACGCAGACCGCACTGAGCTCAAATCGATTATTGCTGAGATGAGAGACACATTGGCGTTGCAGGCCAGTCCATCCATTATGGACCCTACTACGGCAGGAAAATTAGATGAAATTGCGAACCGCATCAATGAATTAGCGGTAAACATCTCTGATGACAACTACCCAGGCACTCCAGACCCTGATCGTGAAAAAGCGCTACAGCAACCAGCATGGGGCGAAACTAGCGTAGAAATCCCACCAATGGCAATCACTGACTTCGGCTATAAGTTCTCTAAAGCCAGTGAAGTGATGGATGGCATCTCAAAAGATTTCTCTAAAATTCGCAACAATGGTGAAGGCATTACGGCAAAGCTTGAAGGACTTCAGGCACGCTATAAAGGTTTCAAGATTGACGACACTGAAGGCGAAGCAATCACTGCTGAGCGTAAAGAGATGATCAAGCAAATTGAGAAGATTTATCGCCGTATTGATGACGGTAAAATATTCCCAACGGCAATGACGCAATCAGTTGAAAAAGCACTTATCAATTTCGACGATGTTCAGAAAAGCGAACAAGGATCACTACGTCTAATCGATATCTTTGCTCTACCAGGTGGTGACATTCTTGCTGGAAACAGAGCCTGCTCTGAGCAAGGGTCGGGACGCTGGCTTCCAAAACCTTCTGATACGCTAAACACCTTTGTAAAAATGGCTGATCCCGATGTGGGATATAAAGGTATTCCTTTACTTTGGTATGAGATGAAGCCAATTGGGACTGTTCTAGAGATTTTAGTTCCTGACTGGATCGCAGACCTGATCCCAGGAGAATACTCACGCCACGATGATAACGGTAAGGTATTGAACAATCTTAAAGATCGAGTTTACGCATTTGCAACCGGTCAATATGAGTCTATGTTAGTGCCGATCCCCATCGGTCATATCTGGGATTCATTAATGCGTGTATTGGCCGGTTTGTTCTTCGGTATCCTTCTAGGGGTTCCATTAGGTCTGTATATGGGTCTATCTCGTTTTGCTAAAGGCTTCTTTGATCCTTTAATCGAACTTTATCGCCCTATTCCACCGCTAGCTTGGGCACCTTTGATTCTAACTATCTTTGGTATTCAGGACGACGGAAAGATCTTCCTACTATTCATGGTTGCTTTTGCCATTATGGTTATTTCAGCTAGAACGGGTGCAACGGGTACTCAACTGTCGAAGATCCATGCCGCTCATTCATTAGGAGCGACTAAGTTCCAGATTATTCGCAAGGTAATCTTACCGAACTCACTGCCTGAAATATTAACCGGTATTCGTATCGCCATTGGTGTGTGTTGGGGAACGTTGGTTGCTGCTGAAATGCTCGCAGGAACAACCGGTATTGGTTTTGTAGAGAATGTTGCACGTAAGCAGTCTGACTATGAAATCATCTGGATGACAATCTTGTTACTTGGATTGTTAGGACTCATGTTTGACCTGATCATGCGGTTTATTATTCATCGCACGATTCCATGGAGAGGTAAGGGTTAATTGTTTAATTAATTCGCACTTGTTCAGATAGCGTTCACTCGACCAACGGTATAGTGAACGCAGTTTCAGGGCATAACCAAGCAACCAAAACGAATAATAAAAAATAACATAACAATAAAAATACACTGGTTGGTCAAAATAAAAATAAAACGTTATCCAGAAATGATATCGAAAAGAAATTCGGGGTGTTTTACACCCCTTTTCTTTGCCTGCTCACTTCTCAGCAATAAAATCTCCCTTTGACCTCTAATAAGTGTTATTTTCAAACAAAGGTTATTGTCAACTTTTCTAAACCAAATCGCTTAAAGTCTGACTAATAACCTACAGGGCTAAAAAAGAGACGAAAAGTCGATGAATACGATTCAACACGATCTGCTGACACTCGGTGAGCATGTCATTGCGCCTGGTGAGCGCCGCACAATAGAACTACCCGTAACGGATCTTTATACGCACACTTCTTTGAAGATGCCGGTGCAAGTGGTTAGAGGTAAAAAACCGGGGCCTACGTTATTTCTTAGCGCCGCTATTCATGGAGATGAAATCAATGGTGTCGAGATTGTTCGCCGGGTTTTAGACTACAAGGGTTTAGGTAGCATTCGAGGCACACTAATTGCTGTGCCCATTGTGAACGTTCAGGGGTTTCTTGCACAATCTCGCTATACTCCCGATAGACGAGATCTCAACCGCTGCTTTCCGGGTAATAGTAATGGCTCTGTCGCCAGCCGCTTGGCCCATTTATTTGTTAATGAGATCGTTTTAAAATCAGACTGCGGCATCGACTTGCACACCGCTGCACTTCACAGAGACAACCTTCCCCAAATACGCGCTCAGCTACAAAACCCTGAAACCGCGCGACTCGCTCAAGCATTTGACGCCCCTGTGGTTCTTAATACCAATTTAAGAGATGGGTCTCTTCGTCATTATGCAGATGAACAAGGCATTCCTATTTTACTTTATGAAGCCGGTGAAGCCTTGCGCTTTGACGAGTCTTCGATTCGTATTGGTGCTCGCGGGGTTTTAAATGTTATGCGTGAGCTCGGCATGCTTCGCCCTAGCCGTAAAAAGAATCTTTCTAAAAGTGTGACCGCCAACTCTTCTCATTGGATTCGTGCTGATCGCAGTGGTATTTTGCGTGCCACCGTGGGCTTGGGATGCTCTATTTCAGCAGGTCAAAGACTGGGCACGATTTCAGACCCCTTTGGCATACAGGAACAAGTGATTACTTCTGAATTTCCGGGTATTTTAATCGGCAGAACCAATCTTCCTTTGGTCAACGAAGGCGATGCTGTCTTTCACATTGCCCGATTTGAAGAGAGTACTGACCCACTTGAAAGCTTCGAAACATTGCATACAGAAAGTACGGAATGGGGATTACCCATTTCCAACCCGATTATTTAATTTGACGATATGAAACACTGGGGTTGACTGTAAATCGACCTCTCATGGCCCGGCGGCCTAACAACATTCGATAACGCATGTTGTCTCGGTTAGCTAAAGTGAGTTCGGTCTCAAATTCTAGATCCCCAATAATTAACTTGGAAGAGATGACATAGCGCATTTCGTTATGACCTCCAGAGTCAGTGACTTCACGATAGTCCACAACCGGTGACTCACACCAAACCTCAGTGACTCTGTCTTCTTGATTTGGGTGCACACCGAAACGTACCCAAACCTCATTGTTCTTCTCAAAGGTTTCAACAGAAAACGCATGGATGCATGATGTTTTAGCCCCAGTATCTATCTTAGCTTTCACTCCTGTGATGCCAAAATCTGGAAAATCCACGTACTCACGCCAGCCTAGTTCAGCTAATTTTTTCTTCATGTTTTGTTCTTATCAATGCCCTGATGAATAGGTAATTTAGCATAAGTCATTAAACTTAACGTTTACTAATTTTAAACAATTTATTTGAGCCATTAAAAAAGCGGAGGATGATTACTCATCACTCCGCTTTTTCTTCAGCGTTAGCTAAATACTACATAATTAACGTAAACGGTAGCTTGCACCAACGTTGAACGATAGATCCGTATCATCGTTACCGTTATTAGCAATATCATCTTCTGTGTCAGAAATTTTACCTGTCGCAGTAAGATCTAACTGGTTATTTAGGTAGTAACGGAAAGTAGAGCTCAATGTGTTAGACGTCGTATCCTGACCACCTGCATCACCCGCTTTGCTGTAGTCCATTAACCAAGAGTTTTCCCAGTCAATCTTGTCAGACAACTCATGCGTCAAAGACATGGTGTTATACAAACGGTAGCCTGTATCGTCATCACCATAAATACTTGAGAACTTAGCAACGTTTGAGAACTGCGTGTCATTGCTAAGTGGACGATGATATTCAGCACCGATATCTAAAGTCGGGTCGCCGCCATCAGTACCATCGTAGTTAGTCAGAATAAGACCTAGACCCGCTCGAACCAACCAACCGTGCTTACGTGTAGAGATACGCTCATTGATTAATACGTCACGAGCTTCGATAACGCCTGCTGCGCTTAGAGAACCACGAACTTGGCCACTTGCAACCAGAGCCTTCTCAATGTCAGTAATCCACTGTTGTTCGTAGTTACCCAAACGATATTTGCTCTTGTACTCATCTTCACGAGCAATAACTTGTGCTATCTTCAAGTAAGTAGCTTTGCTCGGGTTTGCAGATAGTGCACCCTGCTCACGCAACGCTTCGATTAGTCTCATGGCTTTAGCCATAGGAGTAACATTAACGGCACGACCAAAACCTAAACCAACACCTACCTTAGTGAATGGCTTATCAGCGCCTTTCTTTATTCCAGCTTCACCAGAACCGTACCAAAATAATCCTTTTGAATTTGGACGGAAGTAGTTGTCGGCTGTAACACTACCTGCTGCGATATAGTTACTTTCAGAGGAAGCACCCGCAGCAGAACCGCGATTAAGCGTACCACCTGCATTAAAAGCCATTCCTAAGTTACGATTAGCGCTGCTGATAACTCGATCAAAATCTAATGCCAAGCTAGCATTGTATGCCGTTTGGTCATGTCCGTTTCCATCAGTCGCACTGAAGGAGCCATTGACGTACGCATCTTGATAATTACTGTTTGCTTCTGTGTAGTCATACAGAGTAACTTCAGCTGTTGCAGTACCTGCAATAGAAAGTAGTGCAACAGACAAAGCCGCCGCTATTTTAGTTCTTACGATCATGATTGTTCTCTTTGATTAGCTAATTAAACCCGTTCCCGTTTAACTTAAAACAGCAATGACCATTTTTATAATGGCTGTTTAAAAGATAAACGCTAGTGTGTGTAGCATTGAAGTCAGAATGGTTTCAAAAAAATAATTTTTATTTCTAATTTTAAAACCTAACTAGCATTTCAGCCCGTAATTGAACCCCAGCGCTAAGGAGTTCAATTATCAGACATAAGGCTTTATCCTAGCTGAACAAATATTTAGCAAGGTTAAGAATTAATAATTTAATGTCAATTATAGGCCTAGTGGGTTTTGTGGGTCTAAACCATCCATGAACGGGCGTTTGCGATCTGTGTGTGTGATTTGATAAACCAGCCCCATCCAATTCCCAATAACGGCTAAACCTGAGTCGTGCCAAGTGTTTTGTACTCTTGGAAGGATGATATCTTCCGGAAAAACAGGCATCGATTCTTTGGCTTTCATAGACTGTGTTATCAAGTCCTGGTATTCATCAAACAAAGCTTGGCTGGTGATATCAAAAATATTTTCCGGGAATGGCGGATAATCACTTCTCTCATTCGTAAAAAAGCGAATGACTTCTCGTTTGTACTCTTTAATTAAACTAATGCGATCGTATTCTGGGTGCCCTTGGAAATATACAGTTCGTATACCATCGGCACTAACGGCTAAGTGAACGCCGGCCTTTTCTCCTTCAACCAATATCTTGAGTCCTGCTTTACTGAATTGCTCTCGGCTCATTTTATTATAGCGGGAGTGAGGCACATCGAAGCGAGTGTTGATGTCAGACACTAGCGGATGAGTGTTATCTTTAACCCAGTGCTGAAATACACCCCAGTGTTTTTTATCTCCTAAACTCTGCCGCTTTTGATGATGCCGAGCCTCGATAATTGCATGAGTTGCTAAACAAGAGCACAGTGTTGAGGTGACATTTTCATGGGCCCAATCGGCAACTTTAATTAGCGGCTCCCAAAAGGACTCATCGGATAGGTTCGAGTGAGTCACATTAGCGCCGGTAATGATGAGTGCATCTAAACCCTGGTCTTGAATTTGCTCAAAGGTTTCGTAGTGATCGGCAATATGTTTTTGAGCTTTTTCGCCACGAGCTTGTTCAGGCAAAGCGAAAGGATGCACATAAAACTGAGCAATGGGGTTACTTGCCCCTATTAAGCGAAAGAACTGCCGCTCAGTGGGCACTAGTGCAGCATCAGGCATCATATTGAGCAAGCCCACGTGTAATGCGCGTATATCTTGATGCTTTGCACGTTCGTGACTAAGAACAATCTGACCTTCTTTGTGCAAATCTTGAAAGGCGGGTAAATCATTGTGGGCAACTAAAGGCATTTAAGACGCTTCCAAGGTAGTTCTATCAATTGCTTTTTCGATAAGATTTAAAAAGTCAGACTCACTACTAACCTGGTACAACTCCTCCGTTTTAATCGTATAGGCGTATTGACTGGCAATTGATTCGTAACGGGGAATTCTTGAACTAAACAGTTTAGGGAAAACCCACCGAACAAAATCATCAGGGTCAATCAAAGCAACGTAGTCTATTTGTTTCTCAGCCATGTAATGACTGAGCTGTTCATCAAGAAAGGCTTCTCGGTAATATAAAGGTTTAGGTGAATCTATTGCTCTTTGAAGAAGAATTTCCTTATTTTCCTCAGAAGCTTGTATGTAAACCATTAAGGTATGCTGACTGAGCGTCTCTAATACCGCTTCATTTTCCAACTCACAAACACTGCCTCCTGCATCATTTATAAAATGATTAAAGCCATAGAGGTCTTTAGCTTTTTTCATGAACTCCGGCACATCCATCATCGCAGCAACTTCAGCTTCATGATGAAGTTGTAATCGGCGTTTAAAATCTTTAAGCGTCAAACCACCTTTAGCAGGATCCCCTAACTTCCCCAAAAAAGTAGACAGAGGCTTTAAGTGATCAACCGTTATATTGTTGCTAATGTAGATGGAGTCACTACGCAAAAGATCCTGCAAAAATGGAACTTGCATAGCTTGGGATTTGATATTGTCGAGTATTGGCTCATTCATATAACGAGTGCCAATACGGTAGTCACCAGAATAGTGAAACCAGTCGCTACTTCGAAGAATATTAGAGATATAAGTCTTACCGATTCCCGACATTCCTAGAAAAGTGATTGATTTATGCTTCCAATGACGAAATTGATCAGGTGTTAGTCTCACTTTATTCTTTCTAGCTGACATTAAAAAGGGCATTATACCCAGAAGATCTCAGCATGCACCTTTATCTTACGGGTAAGAATTGAGATATGACCTAATACTAAAAATATGACAAAAATAATCATTGAACAAGGAATGTATGATGAGAATATTAAACCGCCTAGCGCTAGGGTGTCTCTGTACCCTATTTTTTGTTGAAACAAGCTTGGCAAATGTTCCCTTACCTAACGATACTGATACTGCTGGAACGATCGCTAAAAGCAAGCTGACCTTAGAAGAAAGACAGTATGTGTTAACTCAGTGCGAAGGTTTCTCCAAGGAAGATGGCATCAGCGATGAGCATCTTTCGGCCTATCTAAAAACGTGTTTTGATGAACTCAGTGCAGCGGTGCTAATTGCCATTGATGAATTAAATACCAAATCCGAATCTATGGCTGTCAATAGTAACCAGTAATTATTGAAAATAATTTATATCTGCAGCAATCATTCATATTTCATTAAGAATGATTGGGGAATAATTCCCTGTGATCAATACTTATACAATTTTTTTCTATTACTCTCACCACTTTTCTTTCATAATTAGATAATAACCGTTACTCTACCGCGGCAATTTAATAAAAATAGAAGACTATTCTTACTTAGCGAATAAACTATGGACATTTTTCACGCCATTATTCTTGGCGCAATAGAAGGACTTACTGAGTTTCTCCCCATTTCTTCAACGGGCCACTTAATCGTTGCCAGCGAATGGATGGGCTTGGATCAGACTAAAGAAAACGCGGCTTTTGAAGTTATCATCCAATTAGCAGCGATTCTTGCAGTTATTGCCAATTACAGTCAAAAATTCACATTGAGGTATTTTGATCTTTGGGTAAAAATCGCCATTGCCTTTATCCCGATTGGGGCTATTGGTTTCCTTTTTAGTGATCAGATTAAATCCCTTTTCGACGTCACAATTGTTGCGATTATGTTTATAGTCGGAGGGATAATTTTTCTAATAGTTGAATACTTACATAAAGATCGAGTTGCTGAAATTCAATATGTAGAAGATATCAGTTATAAGCAAGCAGTATGGGTTGGTATTGCTCAAGTCTTTGCATTAGTCCCAGGAACTAGTAGAGCGGGATCAACAATTATAGGCGCCATGCTAGTTGGTCTAAGTCGTAAAGCCAGTGCCGAATTCTCATTTTTATTGGCAATGCCAGTGATGGTAGCAGCTAGTGGTTACGACTTTTTAAAGAATTACAATGAGTTTAGTGATGCAAACCTCATTGCTTTAGGCATAGGCTTCTTAACGGCATTCGTTGTCGCCTTTCTTGCGATGAAGCTTTTTATCAGATTTCTTGAGCATTTCACGTTTGTCGCTTTCGGTATTTATCGAATCATTTTTGGAGTTCTCTTATTAATTCTAATTTACAACGGGAGTCTTGGTGCACACTAATTCCTAAATAAATATTCTATAAAACTAGGACACGTTACTGTTTAATTAGTAACGTAAAAATAAAAAAATATGAATGCGGGGGCTTCATGAATTTTTTCCACCAGTGGCTATTGGCTATCGGCCTTGTCTTGCTTAGCTCTTCAGTAGCGGCTAACAGTAAATCAAAACTCTATGGTAATTGGAAAGGTATTTCCGGTTCTTCAATACAAATCCATTTCAAGAAAAATATGCGATATGTCTATCGCTATAAAATGATAACTTTTACAGGAAAGTGGTCGATCAGTGGGAAAAACTTAACTTTCCACTACAGCGTGCTGGGTAGTAAAAAGAAGAAAAAAGCGACCTATTCATTGCGAAAAGGCTTTTTAACGCTGCGTTCAGACGAACATTCAACGGTCGTTCTAAAGAAGCGACGCTAGTTCAAATAAAAGGGCTCAGGCATTCATTCAGACCTGAGCCCTTTTTCATTCGACTATCAGACCGCTTGACTCGCTAAATACTCGTCATATGTGCCTGAGAAGAAATTTATGCCAGTCGGTGTTAGTTCGATGATTCGTGTTGCTAGGGATGAAACAAACTCACGGTCATGACTAACAAAGATCAATGTTCCTTCATAGTGATCCAATGCCAAGTTTAAAGATTCGATAGATTCCATATCAAGGTGATTGGTCGGCTCATCCATCAAAAGGATGTTTGGTTTCTGTAACATTAAGCGACCAAAGATCATTCTACCTTGCTCCCCTCCAGAAATCACCTTAACCGATTTCTCGCTTTCTGCCTTAGAGAACAATAGACGTCCCAAGACACTTCGCACCTCTTGTTCATCGTCTTCTTCACCACGCCATTGATTCATCCAGTCGAACAACTTTTCTCCACCCTCAAAATCATGCATATGATCCTGAGCGCAATAGCCAATATTTGCATTCTCAGACCACTTCACCGTACCGCTATCAGACTCTAGGTCACCCTGCAAACAGCGAAGCAATGTTGTTTTACCAATGCCATTTGGGCCGATAATGGCTATACGCTCACCGACTTCAACCATCATGTCGATATTTTCAAAAAGCTTTTCGCCATCGAAACCTTTTTCCAAACCGTTAACTTCAAGTGCTAAGCGATAAAGCTTCTTTTCTTGCTCGAAGCGGATGTAAGGGTTCACACGGCTGGATAGCTTGACATGCTCCAGTTGAATTTTATCTAACTGTTTAGCGCGTGACGTTGCCTGACGTGCTTTAGAAGCATTTGCTGAGAAGCGACTAACGAAGGCCTGTAACTCAGCGATCTTAGCTTTCTTCTTTGCGTTTTCGTTCATCATTAACTCACGCGCCTGAGTGGCGGCGGTCATGTATTCGTCATAGTTACCAGGGAAGGTACGAAGCTCACCGTAATCCAAATCAGCCATATGACTGCAGACACTATTTAGGAAGTGACGATCATGCGAGATAATGATCATGGTGCTTTTACGTTCGTTGAGAATTTTTTCTAACCAACGAATGGTATTGATGTCCAAGTTGTTGGTTGGCTCATCTAGTAGCAATATATCTGGATCTGAAAACAACGCTTGCGCCAACAACACCCGCAGCTTCCAACCGGGCGCTACCGCACTCATCGGTCCAAAATGCTGCTCTACAGGAATATCTAGGCCCAGTAATAATTCGCCTGCCCGAGACTCAGCAGTATAGCCATCCATTTCACCAAATTCGCTTTCAAGATCGGCAACCTTAATTCCATCTTCTTCAGACATTTCTGCCAAAGAATAAATACGATCACGCTCAGCTTTCACTTTCCAAAGCTCCTCATGACCCATGATGACGGTGTCGATTACGCTGAATTCTTCATAAGCAAATTGATCCTGACGAAGTTTACCCAGACGCTCATTAGGCTCTTTAGCAACATTTCCTGCAGTGGGCTCTAAATCCCCCCCGAGAATTTTCATTAGCGTCGATTTACCACTGCCATTGGCACCGATTAATCCGTAGCGATTCCCGTCACCGAATTTAGTGGAGATATTTTCAAAAAGAGGCTTAGCCCCAAACTGCATCGTAATATTAGCTAAAGAAATCAAGTGTCCGTCCATCGCAAGAAAAGTTTGGCAAGAATGTAATCCTTTAAACAAAAAACCTCAAGCATAGGCCTGAGGTTTCTTGTATTACGTTACAATTATTGACGGTATTTGCTACAACAGTCGATTCGCGGCTTCCAGTAACAGATTTTTATCTGCTGAAGCATTAATAACTCTTGGCATAGACCTATTACCAGGGTTTACCTTTTTGCGAATTTCTTGCGCTAACTGATGCACGGCCATGGCGTAGTGGCTGCTATGGTTGTAGCGAGTAATAACGTAGAAGTTATTTCCACCCACCCAGTACTCGTTACCGCCGCGCACTCTTAGCTTGACCATATTCACCATGCCAGAAACACCAGGATAAGCAGGTTTCAGACCATTTCGTGCTAACTTCGACAGTGAGTGCTTGTACTTAAAGCCGTTCTTCAACCTTGAATACCCAGTACCCCCAATTTTAACTGCAGGAATTGCCGCTATTTCCCCAGGCTTCCAACCGTGACCTCGGAGGTAATTTGCAATACTGCCAATGGCGTCATCAGGAGTCCAGAGGTTAACCGCACCATCACCGTCAAAATCGACACCATACTTTTTGATATTACTTGGCATGAACTGTGGCAAACCTAACGCGCCGGCCCAAGAAGCTTTAGGCACCAAAGGATCTAATCGAGCGCTGCGAGTCATCACAAAGAAGCTTTCTAATTCACTAGTGAAGTAGTTGCCGCGACGCGAATTCATAAAGCCCATCGTCGCTAAGGCGTCAATTGCTCTATCGGTTCCTACGTTTCCACCAAAAATAGTTTCAACGCCCATAATACCCAGAATATATTCTGCAGGAACACCATACTGGGCCTCAGCTCGGTGCAAAGAACGCTTATGACGGTTGTAAAATGCAGTACCTGCATTTATATGCCTTGATGTAATAAAGCGGCGGCGATAGTTTGACCAACTAGGACCTGTACTTTTCTTCGTTCGCTTCACTGGATTAGCATCTTTATATGCTTGCTTTCGTAACCATGAAGTCGCCTTCGCTCTGCTCAATACTCCTGCGACATAAGCAGGATCAAAACGGTGCTTGGAAGCCATCATCCTTATAAATGCTTCAGCGCGTGGGTTACCGGCAAAGTCACCCGTCAAACGGTTTTGAGAATAATTGACCTGAGGTCTTTGCAATACCGCATTATTGACCCGCGGCTGGTAACTCGCTTGTTGAACACGTGCTTGCTGCTGTCTAGCATTGGCTAATTGAACCTGCGCCTGTCGCGCCTGCTGAGCTTGTTGAACTTGTTGAGCCTTAATTCTCTGCTCTCTGTCCCACTTCGCCCGATAGGCTAGCACCTGCTGTTGCTTTTCCCACTGAGCTCTCGCTTGAGCCTGCTGTTGCGCATTCGTATTACTGCGAGGAACAGTCGCCGGTCTTATAACAGGAGCACCAGCGACGACTGCCGCACTCGCTCTAGGCAGTGCGGGTCTTCTCAGCCCTGAACTGGCTATCGCAACAGGCTGCCTTTGTGGCTTCCTTACTTGGTTTATTTGACGATTACTTCGTTTCGGTTGCGCCACTTTATTATGAACAGCCACCACAATTGGTTTAGGCGGTACGTAATTAGCTTTTGGTTTCACTACAGGTCTTGTCGAAACAACTCTTGGTGCTGTTTTTGCCTGAACTCTAGCCGCTGGCGCAGCACGAGCTACAACGACTGGTTTCGGCACAGGCTGAAGTTTTTGCAACGTTGAACTGGTTCTAGGCACCGTTGCAAAAGACTCTGAAGCGATTGATGTTGAAGTGATGGAGTCGCCTGACTTGACATCCGGAGTGCTGCTACATGCACCTAACAAAACCACGACTGATGTGAAGCAAGCCATCTCAAAATGTCTGCGTTTAATATTCATGTAAATCCAACCTGATAATTAGACTATTATTTTTTTTAGTATTCCCTGTAAGCTAGCGAAGGACACATCGCGCTCAGATACAGCAAGCGCCACCATACTGAATTTCATTAGATGAATCCAGTTAAAGTGTGGCTTTAACCAACAGTATTTTAATACAAACCCAAGACCAGACTAACCTGTTATTGCTTGAGTCTAGCTGAATATTATTGACTTAACTTCTTAAAACCAAGATTGATAAGACGATAATAATCAGTGCTAAGCTACCTAACAGCTGAATTAACAGTGGCTCTCGCAAGCGTTCAGAATTTTGATAACTTTTTAAAGCACTGAGCTGAACACCGCACTGCCAAACAAATCCCAAAGCGTAAGGAATCGCTCGCTGCATATTGTTGTTAACAATTGTATGAATGATAAACTGCCCTAGCAGAAAAAACCCAAGAGCAATACCGCCTAGCCACAGGAACCAAAAGAACAAACGCGCTGAATGCGAGTTACTGATACTCGTCATTATTTATACCCCCAACTTTACGTACACTTTCCCCATTTATTAACGCGGACTATTTTTAGTATGACCAAGCCAAAGCCAATTAATTCTAATGCGATTCAAGAATTGCTCGATGTGATGGACCAACTTCGTCACCCAACTACGGGTTGTCCATGGGATCTTAAACAGACTTGGCAGAGCTTATTTTCGTTTACTTTAGAAGAAGTGTATGAAGTAGGCGCTGCAATCGATACCGGCAAACCTGAAGCGCTTTGTGATGAACTGGGAGATTTATTGTTTCAAATCGTATTTTATTCCCAGATCGCTAAAGAGCAAGGTCACTTTGATCTTAACACAGTTGCTGGGACTGTCAGTAAAAAAATGATTCGTCGCCATCCTCATGTATTTGAAGGGAAAAAATATGAATCAGAGGCAGAACAAAAGCAGGATTGGGAAAGCATTAAACAGAAAGAACGCGAACAGCTAACAGACTTTAATGTAGCACCCAAGACATCAGGGCACTTTTCAGACATATTGCAAAGTCAGCCATCCTTAATGCGTTCAGTAAAGCTTAAAAAACGTGCTGCCCAATTTGGTTTTGACTGGCATGAATGGCAGCCTGTCGCAGAAAAAGTAAGGGAAGAGCTCGATGAAGTCATTGAATGCATCACTGAGAATCAAGGACAGGAACGTATCGAGGAGGAAGTTGGCGATTTATTGTTAAGCGTTGCAAACCTTTCGCACCAACTTAAAGTTGAACCTGAGAACGCACTGAGAAAGGCCAACAATAAATTTGAACGACGCGTCGATCGTTTAAGAGAGATTCTTGAAATTAGTGGCGATGGCGCAGAGTACAACGATGAAGCTTTAGACAATGCTTGGCAACAGGTGAAAGCGGAAGAAAAGCTTAAGACTGACGCTCCTTGATTGCTTTTGCCTCTTCAGCATCAAACTTAGCCTGCGCTATTTTGTCGTGATTTTTTGCAAAGAAATAACCACCCAAATAGAGCCCCAGACTTAGAATGGTAATTACAACACCATATAACCGCTCTGCAGGCTCTATGATGTGCCAGATTCCCATTAAAAAATAGAAAAAAGCAACCACCATCAGCGTGACATAAATACCACGCTTACCGTTAAATATCCCCTTCAAAAACAACAAAAGGGGGATGCAGAAAATAGCAATTTCATAAGCTAGCGGTACTTGCTGATCAACTGCTAACCAGGCATTCCAAACAATAATACAAACGACTAAACCTAGCAGTGATAGTAAAGTGAGCCAATACGACGATTTAAGTGATTTCATTTTTTAAGTGCGACCGCTAGTTCAGCTATTCGTTTGCCTAATACCAAACTAATCGTATGTTCATCATCGCTAATGACATTTTGATTGTTAGCGCCAGCAACATGAGAAGGTCCGTAAGGAGTTCCTCCTGTCTCTGTCGTCATCAACGCAGCCGTACTGTAAGGCACGCCCGTGATAACCATTCCGTGGTGTAACAAAGGAAGCATCATAGAAAGTAATGTAGCCTCTTGCCCACCATGCATGCTCGAGGTCGAGGTAAACACGCCAGCGGGCTTTCCAATCAAACTGCCTGAAAGCCATTGCGGAGAGGTTTGCTCCAAGAAGTATTTCAGCGGAGTAGCCATCAAGCCAAAGCGAGTTGGAGAACCGAAAGCAATACCGTCTGCCTCAATGACATCTTCCATCGTAACGTACGGCGCTCCTTGCTCAGGAACAGCGCTTTCCGTTGCTTCGCACACTGCAGAAACTTCAGGTACTGTTCGAATGATTGCCTCAACCCCCTCAATCAATTCAGCCCCTCTAGCCACGCGGTTGGCGAGCTCTAACGTTGCACCATGACGGCTATAATAGAGTACTAATACCTTTGTCATACGTAACCCTTACAATATCTCAATTACTGATTCAGGAGGACGACCAATGGCTACTCTGTCACCTTTAATCACAATCGGTCGTTCGATCAGTTTTGGATGGTCAATCATCGCCTGAATCAGCTGCGCTTCCGTCAAGGTTTCATCCGCCAGCCCATTTTCAGCGTATTCAACTTCATTGCGACGCATAAGCTCTCTTGGCGAGAGCTTTAGAGCAGCTAGCACATGACGAAGCGTTTCTGCATCGGGTGGAGTCTCTAGATACTTAACCACCTCAAAAGATTCATTTTGCTCTTCTAAAACCGCTAAGGTCGCACGGGATTTTGAACAACGAGGATTGTGATATATGATCGCTTTCTTACTCATTTATAACTTCTCATAACGGTAGTGCTAACAAGGCGCTAACTTAACATGTAACCAGCTTTCGGTCACAATTTATGGTTAATTCAAATTTGATTTTTTTTCGAAAATTACTTTTAGTCGCACTGCTAACACTCAGTTTTTCAGCAGCAAATGCTAAACCAGTTGAAGACTTTTCATTTCAAGATATGAATGGAAAAGTTCATGAATTCTCAGACTATCAAGGCAAATGGGTTGTCGTAAACTACTGGGCTATCTTCTGCCCGCCGTGTCGCGTTGAGATTCCTGATCTGATCCGCTTCCTTAACGACAATCCAGACAAAGTGAGCATCTTAGGGATGGACGCTGGGATGGATGAAGTAGATGTACTAAAAGATTTTGTTAAAGACCAAAAAATCAATTACCCAATCATTCCAACCCAAACCAGCACAATGGAAGCTTTTGGCGAAGTTCCTGGATTGCCTACAACTTACATCGTGTCCCCATCGGGAGAGCTCATTGACACTCATATCGGTTTACTAAGTTATGATCAGTTAGACGAATACATCAACCAAAATAAAGCCCCGGAAAAGAAAAAAAGCTTTTGGGAAAACTTGTTTGACTGGAGCTAATTTCATCAACGGAATTTCTTAAGAACAATAAAAAGCCGCCTCTTATTAACCAAGAGGCGGCTTTTTTAGCAATGACAAAAGTCAGTGCTTACCTGAGTCGTAGCGCTTGACCAGGCTGAATGGTGTAGCTTGGCGCTTGAAGATTATTCATGCTGATAATCTCTTTCCAGTAAACGCCAGTCTGACGCATTACTTCAAACACGGTATCACCTTTCTTTACGATGTAAGTACCAGCACCTGAAGTAGCTGCTGTGCTTACCGCATTACCAGAGCTCGCACCACCGGTGAAAGTTCTAGGCGTGTACTGCTGATAAGTTGTATTTGGCTGCTGGAAGCTGCCTGTGTAAAGGTTTTTGTTTGTCGGTGTTGGTGTAGTTGCCGCTGCAGCTACGCCTCCTGTGTAATCAACGTATTGCGTTTGTGTCTTAGTCGCAGGAGCAGGTGCAACATAAGCTTTAGGCGCGTTGTACACGATAGGCTTAGGCGGTACATAAGCGGGTGCAACATACGGCTTAACCACTACTGGCTTTGGCGGTACATAAGTATTTTGAGCAGCCGCTTTGGCTGCTTGCTGGCGATTGAAGCGATCGATATACCACTGCTTACTGCGGCCGTTAGTAGCAACCTGCTGATTCTGCTGTTGAGCTTGCTGCTGCTGTCTCTGTTGCTGAAGTTGACGTTGCTTAGCGGCAGCTTGCTGGCGGTTATACTGGTCGATATACCATTGCTGCGTGCGACCGTTAGTGGCCGTATTTGCTTTCGCCTTCTTAGCAGCCTGCTCACGATTATACTGGTCTATGTACCATTGCTGGGTACGACCGTTGTTTGTGCCAGAGGCTTTGTTACGGTTGTACTGGTCAATGTACCATTGCTGTGTGCGGCCGTTTGGCGCAGTGTTAGTTTGGTTCTTCTTTGCAGCTTGCTCACGATTATACTGATCGATATACCATTGCTGAGTGCGGCCATTGTTAGTACCCGCAGCTTTATTGCGATTGTACTGGTCAATGTACCACTGTTGCGTTCTGCCATTCGAAGTAGTCGTTGTCTGAACCGTGTTATCTGACACCGTTGATGTAGCAGCTTGCTGACTCGTATAACCACCTGCACCTGTAACATTCGTTTGAGGATCAGTGTTACCACGGGTACCGTAAGAAGAACAACCTGTAGCAATCACAGAAACCAACGAACTTGCGACTAATAATTTATATTTTCTGTCCATAGATTTATACCTGAGTAAAAATAACTATTGTGATCAACAATACCACTACCAACC
>CALHTA010000053.1 GCA_938038645.1 uncultured Thiotrichaceae bacterium | reverse complement strand
GCTATTGGAATCAGTTTTGCTCCACCAGTAAAAAACTCAGGTGCTCCACATTCATCCGTATTGATGTGCGACATTTCATGGCAGTAGACTTTGCCAAAAGACGGAGCTAATGCCGACAGAGCCAGCGCATTAGCAGCAGTTCCACTTAGCACGGGAAACACAGCCACATCCTTTTCGAAAATTTCCGACATTGCCACGGTTAAATTCTCGGTGTGCTGGTCTGCACCATAAGATGATGCTATGCCATTGTTGGCTGCAATCATTGCCTCCATGACTTCGGGACAGGCACTGGATACATTATCCGATGCAAAACAATTCTTAACCGCAACAGTCATGGATCAAACCTCCCCTAGTCATTAAACAATTCACGACAAACAATGCACTATCATTACCCTTAAAATGATAGCAGCAAGCAACTAAGCCAAGCGTTCTTTCCAAGGCTAAATTAGTGTATATATTATTTCACTGTATGAGCAAGAACATAAACAACTTCATGAGCAAGCAGAGGAATCATAATGCGCAATAACCTTACCCCCTTCAGCGAGCAGGAATATCAGCGCCGCCTCGCCAAAACACGAGCGGCCATGCTCGAAAAAGACATCGATGTCTTATTTGTTGAAGACCCGTCGAATATGGCGTGGCTGACAGGCTATGACGGCTGGTCCTTTTACGTGCATCAAGGCGTCATAGTGTTTCATGATCAGGATCCCGTTTGGTGGGGCCGTAGGCAAGATGCCAATGGTGCGCTGCGTACGGTTTGGATGAATGATGACTGCATCACGAATTATGCCGATCACTATGTTCAGTCAACCGAACGCCACCCTATGCAGGTTCTCGCCTCTATCTTAAGCGACAAAGGCTATTCCAATAAACGCATCGGTGTGGAGCTCGAGAATTACTACTTCTCAGCCAAAGCCTACCTAACTTTGGTTGAGTCTTTACCCAACGCTAACTTCATCGATGCAACCGCTCTGGTTAACTGGCAGCGTGGCGTGAAATCTGAAGAAGAGATTGCCTTTATCCGCAAAGCGGCGAGCATTTCTGAGAAGCTAGTCGATGGCGCGGTAGAGCGCATTGAAGTCGGCTTGAATAAACACGAGTTGGTTGCTGAAATATACCGAGACTCCATTCTTGGAACAGAAGATAACTGGGGAGACTATGCAGCTATTGTGCCGTTATTACCCAGCGGCGCTGACGCCTCTGCACCTCACTTAACGTGGGATAACCGAGAGTTTGTGAGAGGCGAAGCAACTTTCTTTGAGCTTTCAGGTTGTTACCGGCGTTATCACGCCCCGTTTTGCCGAACCGTTTTTTTAGGTAAACCCACACCAACGATTTTGAATGCTGAAGCAGCCCTAGTTGAGGGCTTAGAAGCAGGACTCGAAGCGGCGCAAGCTGGGAATACTACAGGTGATATTGCACGAGCTTTAGCTGCGCCATTGGAGCGAGCTGGCATCGACCGTGGTGCACGTTGTGGCTACCCAATCGGTTTGTCTTATCCACCAGATTGGGGCGAGCGAACAGCGTCACTGCGAGAAGAAGATGAAACAGTTTTACAACCAGGAATGACCTTTCACTTTATGCCGGGATTGTGGATGAAGGATTGGGGATTGGAGATTACAGAAAGTATTTTAATAAAAGAGAGCGGAGCACCGGAGTGTTTTTGCGACCGCCCCAGAAAACTATTTGTAAAAGACTGATAGAGTTAAGAGGCAGGTAAAGCCTGCCTCTTATTTCTAAGCTAAATCCTTAAATTAAACTAGCCATTGCTTGAAGCAATTTCTCTGCCGGTGACAAATCGATAGGACTCTTTCACAAGGTAATACGCCACCTCTAGCTCTTCATTAGACCCAGGCGTATAAATCATCACAAAGCCTTCCCAACCTGCTCGTTGCTTAGCCCAAGGATGTGGAGTCGCCCAGCCTGCTTTCACCGCAGCCGCTGCCAATGCAGGATCAAGTGATGCATGCAAACTGCCATCAGGATGCATATGTGCAAACTCACGTCCCCTGACAATGACATCTGGGCGAGCTAACTTCATCATTTCACTTAGCCAAAAGCCTGTCGATCCCGAACGGCCGACAATGGTGCCGCGCAGATCAACACCCACAAACTCTGACACTCGGCGTAATAATTCTGAAGATAACTGTGGGATTGGCTCAACACCGATTTGAATATGTGGAACGCTATTCGTGGTTTGAGGAATTGGTGTAGTGCGGTTGGGCAAGTTAAACCCTTCTGCAAAAGCAGCGCTTGACCCTAATGCCGTAGTAGCAAGAATTACCAAGCACCAAGCTTTAAATGATTTCGATAATAAATTCATAGTCTTCACCTTCTGATTTAGTTGTTTGTGAAACTTTGCCTGCTGAGACTACTTTAGAGAAAATCTAATTACATTACTATACGGGATTAATAAAAATAACTGTTCGGATATTATGAATAATCATAGATCTGCAGCTAGTACACGCAGACCCTCTTAATGGCAGAAATGAGTATTGTGAGTGAGCAGAGCCTTGACTACGTATAAAAAATACACAAAAACCATAAAAAACAATAATTTACGTGAAATCCAAGCTTTATTGTACTAACCTATATACAGGTTGAATAATTCAAATAAGGATTATGTATATTATATTCAACCAGTCCTAATGTAATTAAGCACTCCCTACAAAGCGTAGTTGCATACCTGAATAGTGCCAGCCCCCCTTTAACTACGGCTCAATTCAGAATGGACCCTCTGACCGCCATAATGGCGGTTTTTTTAATTCTAGGTAGCTTCCGGCGGCGGAAATCCATTCTGCCCCGGAAAGTCTGCTGCCAACGTTCTAGCATTCGGCATTTTCACCCAAAGCCTAATTAGCTTACGTCGTTTCTCAAGCTCATCAAAGTCTTCAAAACTTGTCCGCGAATGCATTACCGCATAATTATTTGCAAGCAACAGATCGCCAGGCTCTAGCATCATATCCAAACGAATTTCTTCCTTATGGATAATCTCATCGAATACATCCAGTGCTTCCATCTCAACACGAGACAACGGGCGACCTTCAAGCTCAGCGCCTAACTCAATGTACTGACGTAAGTAACGTGCACTCAGTTTGCCATCGTGATAACTAAATATTGGGGATTTTATGGAGGCGTCTCGGCCGAGATGTGCGTAATACATAGGGCGATAAAACACGCCAAGATACTCAGGATAGTTTTCTAGAATTTCATTATAAACCGCGCCACTACTGACCAGACTACTTAAGCCTCCAGACTTGCCTTGGCGCACGCACATCAAACCAAACACATCAGAAACATCGGTGTGATAAGGCAGGTAGAGGTTGGTTTCGTAAACGCGCGTTTCTTTCTTAGTGATGTCACCAACATTCATCACTTTACCCAATAAATCACCTTTTAAGTTTTGGCAAACTGGCGTTCCTAAGTGCAGTCCAATTCCATAGTTAATGATGTCGAGATCATCACTGTCATAGCCAGCAATGGGCAAGCCACGCAGCAATAGGAAGCCTTTGCCGTTTTCCATTTCCTCAGCGTACTTGTCTAGCGCTCTACTGATAGCGTGAATTGGGAAGTCGTCTTTTGTAAAGTTTGGGAATGAAAGGCCACGCGCCTTAACTTCTGCTAAGCCAGCATCGATGATATTAATCATATCGCTAGAAAGGTGGATCAACCATGAGTCATCGTTTCTAAGATCTTCGCCACGCCACGCCGAAGGGCCCGTCAGTTTTTCTTTTAAAATAAGACTCACACGTCACTCCTTCACTCTGTAGAAATATTGCTTTAAGCAGTTATCTAGGTCACTGCTTTCTTTGCAAGATACTTTGGATCATCCCATCGTTGATTGTCGAGAATATCTTGCAAGACATCAACCGCTGCAATCACATCCTGCTCATCCAAATACAGCGGCGTAAAACCAAAACGCATAATATTGGGTGCACGAAAATCACCAATCACATCACGGTCAACCAACGCCTGCATCGCTGCATAGCC
>CALHTA010000052.1 GCA_938038645.1 uncultured Thiotrichaceae bacterium | reverse complement strand
GGTGCACTGTTTGGCTACTTTGCTGGTATCACCTACTGGTTCCCAAAAGCCACTGGTTTCAAGCTAGACGAAAAGCTAGGAAAATGGGCCTGCGCCCTGTGGACAATCGGCTTCTTCATGGCCTTTATGCCGCTCTACGTGCTCGGCTTCATGGGAATGACACGTCGCCTCAACTACTACGACAACCCTGTCTGGAATGACTGGTTGTTAGTCGCAGGTGCTGGTGCCTTAGTGGTCATGGTCGCGATTAGTGTGCAGATGTATCAGATCTTCGCCAGTATCCGTGATCGTAAGCAGAACATGGACGTAACCGGTGATCCTTGGAATGGCCGCACTTTGGAGTGGACGACTTCTTCTCCGCCAGCGTTCTACAACTTTGCACGCATCCCAGAAGTAAAGGATCGTGATCAGTTGTCGTACCTCAAAGAACACGGTTTAGCGTTCAAGCAGCCGGAAAGCTACAACCGCATTCACATGCCTAAGAGTACCTGGGCCGGTATTACGATTGCGGTGCTATCAGGAATCATGGGCTTTGCGATGGTGTGGCACATCTGGTGGTTAGCAATCGTTAGCACCGTCGCGATGGTGGGCTGCTTTATTGCTTACAACTTCGAACGAAACAAAGATTTTTATGTAGAAGTTGAAGAAGTAGAAGCAATTGAAAACGCGCATTTTGAGCGAATGAAGAACGCACAACCTGCTGCTCCCCATAACGCGCCGGCTAGTGGTGCAACACTCCCTATTCAGGCTTAAGAGGAATCGATCATGGCAACAACTGACATGACTATTGCACCAGAAGCTGACTACGATGGCTTTGTGAAAGAAGAGCATCACCACGACTATGCGGGTGACACGCTGCTTGGTTTCTGGATTTACATAATGAGTGACTGCATTTTGTTTGCGACTTTGTTCGCAACCTATGCAGTGTTAGGCACGGGGTTTGCCGGTGGCTTAACCCCTAAGGACTTGTTTGACCTTAACTTCGTCGCGGTTGAAACCGCCCTATTGCTGTTCAGTAGCTTTACCTTTGGCATGGCAATGTTGGGTGCGCAGGCGAAAGACGAGTCACGTTTGTTCAAATGGTTAGGCGTTACCTTCTTGCTTGGATTAGCTTTCTTGTGCATGGAAATGTATGAGTTTTATCACTTCTCAAGTGAAGGGGCAGATCCAACAACAAGCGCTTACTGGTCTGCGTTTTACGCACTGGTCGCCACGCATGGCCTGCACGTTTTTGCGGGTATGTGCTGGATGATTATCCTAGTGGTCCATATCAAACGCGATGGCATTACTGAAGAGAACCACACACGTTTAGCCTGCCTCAGTCTGTTCTGGCACTTCCTGGATATTATCTGGATTTGCGTGTTCAGCATGGTTTACTTAATGGGAGTTATGTAATGAGTACTTCAAAAACTCACGGTGGCGCTGCACACGGCAGTGTTAAAGAATACGTTTGGGGTCTGATTTGGTCAGTAATTTTGACCGCGATTCCCTTTGGACTTGTGATGTCTGGGGCGCTAGATTCTGGGCTAACACTCGTAATCATCCTGCTGTGTGCGATTGCACAGATCTTCGTCCAGCTGGTGTTCTTTTTACACATGAACACGTCTTCTGAGCAAAGTTGGAACGTGGTTTCTGGGGTGTTTATCGTACTGATTACCTTAATTGTGGTACTCGGTTCGATTTGGATCATGCAGCACCTCAATCACAATATGTTGATGGGGCACTGATATGAACAAAATCGCACTCAGCGCAATTGGCGTGCTGATGGTCACCATCATCGCTGTCGTGGCTTTGTTTATTGGCACTAGTGACACAGAGTTTGGCCAAGAGAAGAAACAGTTTTCTGACCTAGGCGGTGATTTCACACTCACCTCGCAAGCGGGCCCGGTGTCGCTGTCTGACTATGAAGGCAAAGTGGTGGTGATGTACTTCGGCTTTTTAACCTGCCCCGAGGTCTGCCCCAACTCGTTAAACGTGATTCGCACGGCTCTAAAGCGACTAGACAAGGAAAGTCAGCAAGCTGTTCAAGCGATCTTAGTGAGCATTGACCCAAAGCGCGACACGCCTGAGAAGTTGGCCAAGTATGCGGAGTTCTTTCACCCCAACCTTGTTGGCATTACAGGTAGCCAAGATGAGATTGATACGGTGACGAAACAGTACGGTGCTTTCTACAACTTTACTGAAATCGAAAGCGTGTCGCTGGAATACGGCGTTGAGCACTCTTCACGTTATTACGTCATCGATCAGCAGGGTAAGTTAGTGACTGCGATGCGTCACAGCACCACCCCTAACGAGCTTTTTGCACAAATTATCGAAGTTCAGGAAAAAGGATAACGCTATGTTATTTTTCGAAAAATTATTCGCTCCCAACAAATTCACCGTCATGTTTGCGGGAATCTGTGCACTCATCCTAACCATGGGCATTGCGCGCTACTCCTTCACCCCGATGATTCCTTACATGGAAGATCAGGCGGGCATGACTGAAAGTCTTTCAGGTTGGCTAGCCGGATGGAGCTACATCGGTTACCT
>CALHTA010000051.1 GCA_938038645.1 uncultured Thiotrichaceae bacterium | reverse complement strand
GAAAACCCCGATGTGGTCATCATCGCAACGGGAGGGTTACCCGATACTGAAGTGTTAGAAACAGGCAACAGCTTAGTTGTCTCTAGTTGGGATATTATTTCAGGGGATGTAGCGCCGGGGAAAAATGTACTTATCTATGATGATGCTGGCGACCACCCTTGCTTGCAAGCCGCAGAAGTGATTGCTAACACAGGTGCTAAAGTAGAAATAATGACGCCCGACCGTAGTTTCGCGCCTGAGGTGATGGCGATGAATCTCGTCCCTTATATGCGAAGCCTGCAAGATAAAGACGTTACTTTCACCGTCACCCGAAGGTTAATGGACGTTGAAAGCGAAGGCGATCAGCTAAAAGCGATTATTGGCACAGATTACAGTGACCTGCGCCAAACTAAACTTTATGATCAGGTCGTGGTGAATCATGGCACATTGCCAACTGATGACCTCTACTTTGAACTCAAGCCTCACTCTTCAAACTTGGGGGCAGTCAATTATGACGCTCTAATTGACGGTAAAGAGCAGGATTTTGCAGAAAACCCAGCAGGCACTTTCCAGTTATTCAGAATCGGCGATGCTGTGTCTGCACGGAATACTCACGCAGCAATTTACGACGCTTTGCGTCTCATGAAGGATATTTAAAATTGAAGAACCTAGCTTTACTGATTTCGCCGCGTGCAAAAGGTGCTTATTTCAATGACATTATCGAGGTTGCCACAGCAGAACTCACTTGGATAATGGGAGCTGATCAGGCAGTTACCTATAAGAAAATTGGCCCGATGGAATTTCTTGAAGTTGAAGCTGACAAGGCACTGTTACCGACTTTGGCTAGGCTGTCGTTTGTGTATGGAATTTTTGAATATCAAAATGAGCAGCTAACACCGCTACCAGTAGAAGCAAATTTTAATCTTCACGAAGATTTTGTCTTTGGCGCAAAGTTTAAAGGTAAAACCAACGAACTACTGACGCAGCTTCTGTTGAACGTCGGCCTCAAAAGTATTGAATACAGAAAGATTTCTGATGTGAAACTGCTTGATCCAATGTGTGGTCGCGCCACGACATTACTCTGGGGAATGCGTTACGGAATGAAAGCAAAAGGAATTGAGCAAGATGCTAAAGCCTTAGCTGACATTCGTTTGAACGTTAAAAAGTGGAGCAAAATACACCGTCAGAAGCATCAATTTAGCGATGGTTTTGTTGGTGGAAAATCCACTAAGGGAAACAAGGGTAAGTTTATAGAGTTTAGTGCGGCCGATACCTCAATGCGAGTGATTACCGGTGACTCCGCCACGGCTTGCAGTTTACTAAAAGATGAGAAATTCCATCTCATTGTCAGTGACTTGCCCTACGGCATTCAGCACTTTACGACGGACAAAACCCGTAACCCTATTGCCGTGCTTCGCGCCTGTGCCACAGACTGGTGTGACAGCTTAAAGCCTGAGGGGGTAATGGTGTTGGCGTTTAATCGTAATATCCCGAGGCGCAAAGATCTGCTGGCGGTATTTACTGAACAAGGGCTGGAAGCGCTCGATTTTACTGCACCCCACCAAATGAGTGAATCAATCGTTAGGGATATCGTCGTACTCAAAAAAACCATTGATCACTTATAATGTCAAACACCACACCGGCCCAGTCAAACCTTACGGGTTATGGCTTCTCTGTTCTTGCGGCCATCTGCTTTGCTGGCTCTTTAGTATTAGCGAGGATTTGTTACGATTACGGCACTAATCCGGAAAGCATTTTAGTCATGCGCTTTGCCGTGTTGCTTGTACTGCTCTTAATCTGGAATATTTCGCGAGGTAAAAGCTTAGTCTTGCCCACCAAATTAGCCGCAGGAAGCCTGCTAGTTGGTATGACTTACTTCATTGGAATAGGATCTTATCTAAGTGCCGTTGCCTACCTTCCTGTCAGCCTGGCTGTACTCATTTTTTATACTTTTCCCATTGTTGTGGTAATCATCACTGCAGGGCTGGCTAGGTGCTGGCCACACCCTCTACAAGTGATCGCCTTAATAGTCGCTTTTTCTGGACTGGTCATTTCGCTAGACGTGCAGTTAGCGGGTCTTAATACAACCGGTTTACTGCTAGCCACACTTGCCTCTATTGGGATTGCCGTTAACATGATTTGGAGCGGCTATTTTCTAAAACAAGTCTCAACCACCGTTTTTGGTTTTTATATGAGTGTCGGCACGCTGCTAATTTCTTCGGTTGTTGTTTTGCATCGAGACAGTTTTGAGCTACCACAAAGCGGTGAAGGGCTTTGGGTATTCGTTGCCATGGTAGTAACGTTTCTCATCGGTTATTTTTCTATTTATAATGCTATTCGAATCATTGGTGCTGCACCCGCTTCTACAATTCTCAACCTAGAGCCAGTGGTGACGATTATATTTGCCGTACTGTTGCTGGGTGAGTTATTCAATATGCAACAAGTAGTTGGTGGCGCAGTGGTACTAATCGGTATTTTGATGGCTCAGTGGCCACAACTAACATCGCAAAAAAAGTGAGAACCTTATGAGTTCATTCAAGCACCGTTATTTATTCAGTGGGCTCGTGTTAACACTGACTGTCGTTATAGGCTGTAGCCAAAATGAAACTAACTTCACCCAAGCACCCGGATTCAAGCAGTACTTTACTGATAACAAGCCCTCCGCGACTTTGCCGTCAGAAAAAGAGCAAACGTTACTAGAGCGCTACAAGCCCCGTGTTTTCCTGGCAAAAAACCAAACCCGTTTTATAAACTTCTATGATGATTATATTGCTAATGGCTCTCTTTACGTTGATGACGAACTCATCAGCAGTAAGGTTGATCAGGTATTACTGAATCAGTACAAAGATAATATTGGTGCAGAGTTTCGCTATGAAGAAGCTAAGAAAGAAGTAACCCCAACAGTTTACGGACGCATTCATCGAGATACGTTGAGCTACCAAGAACAAAGTATTCCCCTAACCTTTCTCAGTTACAACCTTGTCTTTGCCAATAGTGGGCTGCTAAAAGGGTTAGATACTTGGCAGCGCCTAGCGATGAATGTAGTCGGCAGCACAACAGATTGGCATCAACTCGATCACTACGTCGGGCTGACTATTGCGCTATCTAACGACAAACCAGTCGCCGTTATGCTACAACAACACAACTACCAAAGCACTTGGCTGCTGGGCAAGGAAACTGTGGAGAATTTTATTGAGCTACCCGAAGACCTTAGAGTGTCGGTCGATGTAGCCATGCAATCCAACGAGCTCTATCCTCACAGCAAAACGTTAAAAAATCACCCTGGCCTTTCGTGGGTCAGTGAAGATTCCATCGAGTTTTTGAAAACCAGTCAGAACAAACCAATGATGGCGGGGTTTGATATTACGCATGGCGAAGAAGAGCAAGAATATCAACTGGCGTTTCTACCAACAGCCGACGCCTTTTACACCTTTCAAGGCCGTTTAGGCGAAGGCAGAAAGCTACCCGGTCGCGATGGACCACCAGGTGCGGATTACGTGACATTGCCCGCTTTAATGCCCATGGCAAATCGTCTGGTGAGCGGCTACCGTCCAAGAGATGTAGCAACCGAAAAAGAAAAGATTAAAGCTTTGTTTGAAGGTGGTTCGTTCTCGGTCAATGCAGCAGGCTTAGCAGCCTATCAACGTGACTTTATTGAGGACCTACAGGCTTTGAATCCGTAAGTTACAAAATTGGATACGAGCCATCGGCGTCATGTGTTTCTTTACCCGTTAGTGCAGGAGTAAACACGCAAACTAAGTGCAGGTCTTCAATGACTTCTACCGTGTGCCTATCGTGCTTATCTAAGGTGTACATAGAACCTGCCTCTAATAAATAGACATCACCTGTTGCCACATCAGTGAGATTGGCTTTGCCTGAAATGACCATGTTTGCCTCGACATGATTTTTATACTCCAACACCAAGGTCTGCCCAGCGGCGCAGGTGGTTTGAGTCATGGTGAAGCCAACATTATCATCACGCTGTAAGTAACGGGCACTGGTCCAAACGCCTGCTTTTTCACCGTATGCACCACTTTGCTTTACGTCGTTTAGTGTTCTAACAATCATTCTTAAACTCCCCCCTGTTTCACTGGTCAATGTCTTCATAACATATGGGTAATACACATGAGACTGCTATTTGCCATTATACTGAGTCTTTTCTAAACCTCAGAACAACCGCTCTATGATAATCGTAGTTTTCGTCGGAATAATTTTGGCACTTAGTTACGTTCCACAGTTTTGGATTCGTCGCGTGATGCGCCAGAACTCACATGACCTGCCAGAAATAGAGGGCACGGGTGGCGAGCTCGCTGCACATTTAATTGAGCGGTTTAAGCTAACAGGCATTGGGGTCGAAGAAACTGAAGAAAACAATGATCATTTCGACCCAACTGACATGATGGTTCGTTTGAGCCCGAGCAACTTCAATGGTCGTTCACTGAAAGCCGTTGCTGTCGCAGCCCATGAAGTCGGCCACGCGATTCAATTCTCACGTCGCGAAGAGGTGTTCAAGCTTAGAGAGAAATACATTCCACAAGCCATCAAGATTAGCAAATTTGGTACCTATGCACTCTGGGCTACTCCGATTTTTGCGCTAGTTTTAAAAGCCCCTGTTGCGATCGCCATACCCATTATTATTAGTGTAGTGATGCGAATCATCTCGGCGCTTACTTATTTAATCGTGCTTCCTGAAGAGTGGGACGCAAGCTTTGGCAAAGCAATGCCAATTTTAGAGGAAGGCTATCTCTCAGAAGAACATTTACCCGCAGCAAGAACCGTGTTGAAAGCCGCCGCGTTTACCTACTTTGCGGCAGCCTTATCCAGTATGTTAAATCTAGGTTATTTAATGTTATTGCTTCGTCGGTAATTCACCATGAAAAGTGGTAAATTCTAAAACTCGGACAGTTTCTTTAAGTAAGGATCTCAACATGCCCGGCAACATCCTCATCAGTATCTTAGGAACCAATCTCGACAACCGTGGCTTGGGACAAAAGCGTCACGAACGCTGGCGGCCTAACGTGGCGCTCACTATGCATGATGAGTTTCCCATTGATGAGTTGATCCTACTTCATCATCCTGGGAATCAGCCATTAGCAGATCTGGTTTATCATGATATTCGTGAACTTTCACCTCGGACCAAACTTACCTCCCTTTACTTCAGCCATGAAAACCCGTGGGATTTTGAGCAGGTTTACGGCGAACTTCATGACTTGATGAAAACGATCTCGTTTGATCCCGAAGAGAATAACTATTACACCCACATTACTACCGGAACACACGTCGCTCAGATCTGCCTTTATCTGCTCACTGAAGCCAATTACATTCCCGGAAAGCTCATTCAGACCGGACCGTCAAAAGAAGGCGCAGAAGGGACTTATCAGATCATTGATCTAGATTTATCCCGTTACGACCAGATTGCCTCACGCTTTGCTAAAGAAGCACAAGAAGGTATATCGCATTTAAAAGGCGGCATTGACACCCGCAATGCTCATTTCAATAAGATGATGGAGCAGTTAGAGCAAGTATCGATTCGTTCCAAAGCCCCCATTTTACTCACTGGTCCAACGGGTGCGGGCAAGTCTCGTTTGGCTCGACGCATTTACGAATTAAAAAAGCATCGTGGTTTAATCAGCGGTGATTTAGTCGAGATCAACTGTGCAACCTTGCGTGGCGATAACGCCATGTCGGCTTTATTCGGACATACCAAAGGGGCGTTCACCGGTGCGCTTAACGCCAGAACTGGACTACTGCGTGAAGCGGATAACGGTTTATTATTCCTAGATGAAATCGGCGAGCTAGGGCTTGACGAACAAGCCATGTTGCTGCGCGCAATTGAAGACAAAGTGTTCATGCCCCTAGGCTCAGATCGCTCAGTTAGCAGTAACTTTCAGTTGATTGCAGGAACCAATCGCAACCTGTTTGAACGGGTCAGTCAGG
>CALHTA010000050.1 GCA_938038645.1 uncultured Thiotrichaceae bacterium | reverse complement strand
AACGGCTTAGATCAGCCAGATTAATCATCGCCCTCACATCTCTTTCTACGTAGGTCTGCAAGTAGCTATTGAAAAAGCGGTCAGGCTTTAAATCGAACTGATGCAAGCGCGGATAAGCACCCTGCCAGATACATTCAAATGGCTCCAGTTTAGGCTTGGCTTGCTTCAACTCTGTGAACGAGAGAGGCAATAAAGTAAGTACAGCTGTGCGACCTGCTAACGACTGGTTGATCACTCGATGCAAGTCCGGCTGATGACTCCCAGTTAGTATGAACATCTCAGGTTTTTGCGCTTCATCCACCACTCCCTGAATGTAAGACAACAAAACAGGGACTCGCTGTATTTCATCCAGAATTGCGCCATCCGGCAGTTGAGACAAAAACCCTTTAGGATCCATCTCAACCGCCTGACGAATATCGGGTGTTTCAAGCAGGAAGTAAGGCTTGTCTGGAAATGTTTCACGCGCCAGCGTGGTTTTTCCTGACTGGCGTGGACCAAGCAAAGTGACAACTGGGTATTCGCGGCTACTTTCTTTTAGTTCTTGTATTATTTCACGTCTATACATGGCTTCATAATAATTTAAACTATGTAAATTTCAAGTTCAACTTTGGATTTACATAGTTTTAATTTGGAAAACGGGTCTTTCTAAGCTGCCTGTGCGGCAGTGAACGCGCTAAAAGACAAAACTAAAGACCCATAATCTTCAAGTATCATACCATGGGATGGTTGCCACTTTACTCAAACCAAAATGGTCAAGTACTTCTAAGCCGCATTATCCTGCAAAATCATATCAGCACCTTTCTCTGCAATCATGATTGCCGGAGCATTAGTATTCCCCGACACAATCTCCGGCATGATTGAGGCATCAATCACTCGCAAACCATCAATGCCATGCACTTTCAAGCGTTCATCCACCACTGCCATGTCGTCATTGCCCATCTTGCAGGTGCTGGTCGGGTGATAAATCGTTTGGGAATGCTCACGTGCAGCCTGTAACAATTCTTCGTCACTTTGATACTGACGACCCGGTACATATTCATCAAGAATGTGTGGTGCTAATGCTGGCGCTTCAGCGATGCTTCGAGCAACTTTCACACTGTCTACCGCAAGCTGTTGATCACGCTCATCGGACAAGTAGTTAGGGTGAATCGCTGGGTACTTCAAAGGATCGTTTGAGGTTATCTCAATGTGGCCACGACTGTACGGACGTAGTGCACAAACTGAAGCGGTAAAGGCTGAAAAGGGATGTACACCCTCACCCGGCTTATCCGCACTTAGCGGTTGGAAATGGAACTGTATATCGGGGCGATCAGCTTCTGGGGTCGCCTTGGTAAATATAACCACCTGACTCGCAGCCAATGTCAGTGCACCGGTGCGTTTAAGCATGTACTCAAGGCCCACCTTGAACTGCTTCCAATAGCTATTTAGCTCGTCATTCAGCGTTCGCTGACTTGTTTTAAAAACGAGTCTTATCTGTAAGTGATCTTGAAGGTTTTGACCAACCCCAGGAAGGTTATGCAATAGAGGCACGCCAACTCTCTCGAGCAGTGATTGATCTCCAATACCAGAGAGCTGTAGGATTTGTGGAGAGCCGATTGCACCCGCAGACAACACAACTTCCTTGGTTGCCTTCACCTCGACGCGTTCGCCGTCTTTAAGGTACTCGACACCAACAGCCCGCTTGCCTTCAAACAATACTTTGCAAGTGTGTGCATTGGTGATGATCGTTAAGTTATCGCGCTTTCTCGCCGGATTTAAGAAGCCACGAGCGGTGCTCCAACGAAAACCTTTATGCGCCGTTTGCTGGAAATAACCAACTCCCTCTTGTGTCTCGCCGTTGTAGTCATCATTTAAAGGAATGCCTATTTGAGTGGCTGCCTTTATGAAGAAGTCCGCAATAGGTCGTCGCAAGCGGAGGTCTGAAACCTTTAAAAACCCACCTACGCCATGGTACTTATTCGCACCACGCGCTTGATCTTCTGATTTTTTAAAATATGGAAGTACGTCGTTGTAAGACCAACCTGTATTCCCAAGCTCGTGCCAGCGGTCATAGTCTTCCGCCTGTCCACGTACATAAAGAAGTCCATTTAAAGAGCTTGAACCACCCAATACCTTCCCGCGTGGCCACTGTAGCTTTCGACCCGCAATACCGGGGTCTGACTCTGTCTCATAACACCAGTCTAACTTAGGATCATGCATGGTTTTAAAGTAGCCAACGGGCACATGAATCCAAGGATTTAAGTCCCTTCCACCCGCTTCTAGCAGCAACACTTTATTTGCAGGGTTTGCCGATAGACGATTTGCTAGTACACAGCCCGAAGAGCCTGCACCTACAACAATGTAGTCGTATTGACTGCTTTCCATTTCTTATCCTTCATCATGGCAGTAGTATGAAGCCAGAGCATCCGCTGCTTTTTGCAAGGCGGGGATAAACTCTTTCAAGTCATTCACACTTCTGCGCGTGGTTGGGGCGTGAACAGCCACCGTAAAACAAATTCGGTTAGCTTTATCAAATACTGGAACCGCGATGGCGACCATGCCTTCAAGAAGCTCCTCATTATCAAAACTAACTCCCTCTTTTTTTATCTTTTTCAGTTCTGGCTCTAATAATTCTGACGTCACAAGGGTGCGTTCAGTGTTTTTAGAAAGCACTGTGGTATCGAGCAATCTATTGCGTTCTTTGGGTCGCATATACGCTAAAAACAACTTGCCACTAGCAGTTGCATGCAATGGCAAATGGGACCCAAGGTGAAGGTCTATCTTTATTGGCCAGTTACACTCCACACGATCAAAATAAACGGTGTGATTACCTTCTAGCATCGTGCAATTGCATGTTTCGCCAATCTCTTCTGCTAGCGTTTCCAATATTGCATGTCGCGGTGCACCCACCGCAACATTTGACAATATGGATACAGAGAAAGCTTTCAACTTGTAACCCAACGCAAACCGCTTATCTGGGCCGCGCTGAAGATAGCCTTCTTCCTCCAGCTGTATCGCAATGCGATGCACTGTCGGTTTGGCCAATCCAGTCAGCTCGACTATCTCAGCGATAGAGAGCCCGCGTGTCGATTCTGCAACCAATTGCATAATCGCCATACCGCGGAACAACGTCGAGTTGGAACCCACCGCATTAGCCATTCCCTAACCGCTATCCGCCGTACGCAATGTGTGGTAACCACAACACTATCTGCGGGAACGATATGATCATTAGCAAACCGATCAATTGGATAACCATGAACTGCATCATACCTAGGTAGATATCTTTAAGATCCCACTCCGGCACCACTCCTTTTAGGAAGTATGCCGACAAGGCCACCGGCGGACTCAGCCAGGCGGTTTGGAGGTTCACCGCCACCAGTATGGCAAACCAGACCAATAGATCTGTACGGTCCATTCCAAAGGCAGGTCCTAGTGTCTCAACCACTGGCAGTAAGATCGGCACGATGATGAGTACGATGGGTACCCACTCCAACGGCCAACCCAGCAAGAAGATGAGCGCCATAATTAAGAACAGGGTCCAACCTGCGGACAGGTCAAAGGACAACAGCAGCTCGGTGAGCATTTTTGGTGTGCCCAAGTTCGAGAATACCGCACCAAAGAAGTTAGAAGCTGCCACTAAGAACATGATCAATACAGTAATTTCTAGTGTTTTGATTAATGCATCATAACCACCCGAAATTGTGAATTTGCGATAGCCCAATGACAACAAGATTGCACCAAATGCACCACATGCCGCCGCTTCAGCTGGCGTTGCGAAACCAAGCAAAATTGAACCTAGTGCAAACGCTATCAACACGGTTGGTGGCACCAAGCCCATGAAGAACTCATACCATAGGTCAGAGAAGTAGAAACCTTTTGGCTTTACTTTTCTAGACCAGATAAATGCTGCGAACATGACGCCAATCCATAATAGCGGAATGACTAACCCTGCGAATGGGAAGAGTGCGCCTAGCGTTCCAGCAACACCTAAGGTAATTAACCAAATGAAGATAACCAAGCCAGTCATGACTAAAGCAACTTCTAAGATGTAGAATGGAGACGTTTTAGGCTGCTCTTCTTCTGGAAGAATCGGCCCTAGGCTCGGGTTGAGCATACAACGACCGATTGTGTAAATCATGTATAGACAAGCCAGCATGACGCCAGGGAATACCGCGGCACGGAACAAGTCTGTTACCGGAACTTCAAGTACGGGTCCCATAACGATCAACATGATCGATGGAGGAATTAAGATACCTAGCGTTCCACCAGCAGTGATTGCACCGGCGGATAATCGTACGTCATACCCTGAGCGATTCATGGTTTTAGCCGCCATGATTCCTAAGATAGTAACCGATGCGCCAACAATACCTGTAGCTGCCGCGAAGATCATTGATACAAACAGTACAGCGATAAATAGCGCACCGCGAGTCCGTGACATCATCATCTGAACGGCGTTAAACAAACGCTCCATCAGACCGGCTTGCTCCATCATGATACCCATGAAGATAAACAGTGGCACCGCAACGAGTTGATCATCCAACATTGTTGAGTTTGTCTGCAATGTCAGGAGGAAGAAAGTCAGGTTACTACTGCCACCCCAGCTTCCAAACACAAAGGCTAAGAAGATAAGGGTGAAGGATATTGGGAAACCGATGAAGATCGAGAACAACATCGCCGCCAGCATCCACATACCGATGGCAGGCTTAGATATATTAACTTCTCCAAACACGCCAGATAGCCATTCACTGATCGGCAAAATATCTGGGAAGAACACCGCAAAACAAATTACCGCTAAAATAACGATGTAGAAAGGGAAGAACTTTAAGAATTTAGCTTCACGCTCTTTGCCCATTTGGTGGAAAGCACGAAACAGCTCGGCAAAACCTTGAAGGAATAACAATAATGCCCCGATTGGCATAAAGATTCGTGCTGGCCACAGATAAGGGGCCCAAGTCGAATCACTTGCTTCTTCCCAACGACCCCAAGTCTCGCCTATCCCTTGGAAACCCATCGAGTCGAGCGCATATTCCAAAGAAGACCAGAAGAAGAACAACATCGCAGGGAAATAAAACAGTAGATACAAAGTTGCATCAACAGTGGCTTGTGTTTTTGGCGACCAGTTTCTAAATATAAAGTCAGCACGAATGTGTACGCCTCGCATCAAGGCATAACCGGCCGCACCCATGAAGAGGACACCACCTAACATTCGACTAATATCGTATACCCACAGCGTTGGACCTAAGCCCCATGCACGTGCTAGATCACCCATGTCGTTGGCATTTAATACACCGAACATACTTCGAGAGAATACTTCGAATACCATAACGGCAATTAGGGGGACCAATAGTACGCAGAGAATTCGACCTGCCCAAAGGTTTAATACATCAATGAACGCGGTGATTGGTCGCTGCCATGAGGTCATGTCTTCGGGCGTTTGGCCCGGTTCTTCTGCGCGCCGTTCCGCGATTAATTCATCGGTAATATCTAATTCACCGATTTCAGTTTCCTGTGAAGCCATTCCTTTCTCCCCTCTTTCTAGCCAACTGTGGAACAAAAAGCTTTTGTAGCCCCCTTAGCAACTGTCTGAAAACAGCGTCTAATTCAGAAGACTACAAAAGCTTTCTATCAATCCTGATCTTGCTGACTACTTCTGATAAACCAGCCCAACCGTGATGTTGGGCTGGCGTGTAGCTTAACGTTGCAATCTAAAAAAGATTACTTAACAGTATCAGCAAACGCTTTACCTAGAGCAGCGTTAGACGCTTGTGAACCTGCCCAGAAAGGAACTGCAACTGCAGCGAAGTCTTTCTGTGACTGCCAAACTTTTGCAAAGAACGCGTTCTCTTTAGCATTCTTCTCTAATGAAGCTTTAGCAGCGTTCATGTAAGCAGGGAAGTAGTCAGCAGGCGTGTCATGCAAGATAACACCGTGGTTCTCAGTTAGGTCTTTAAGTGCTTTACCGTTCTCATAGATACGGTAAGACATAGACTTAGATAGTGATGCGTTAGCCGCAACTTCTAAAGCCTTCTTCTCAAGATCAGTTAGCTTCTTGTAAACATCGCCGTTGATGTACATATCAGCGTTTACAACAACTTGGTGAAGACCCTGTAGGTAGTAATGCTTCAGTACTTTCTGGAAACCGAATACGCTATCAGGCTTTGGGCAGCACCACTCAGCCGCATCGATAGTACCTTTCTCAAGTGCTGGAAGAATGTCTCCACCACCCATCGCTACTGATGCAACACCGATGTCTTTATACGTCTGACCTGGGATTCCAGGAGGTGTACGGAAACGGTACTTACGGAAGTCATCCATAGACTTGATTGGCTCTTTGAACCAACCTAGCGCCTCAGGACCTACAGGCTGTAGCATGAAGCCTTTTACGTTCATGCCCATC
>CALHTA010000049.1 GCA_938038645.1 uncultured Thiotrichaceae bacterium | reverse complement strand
GAATTCGTATAGGTAGAGATTTTTAAACCACATAATATTTATTTTGACTGGAGAAAAGGGGCGGAATTATGCCTTAATCCAAATTACTTGCCCAATAAAATAATACAATCTTATTTTGATTTACTGCCGCCTAAGCATTCCGGAGAGTCTGCAATTTTACCTGCTTTAGCAAAATACTCATCAGGAGTGAGGGTGTGTATAGCCAATGCATGAATACTGTTTAGCTCTTCTGATAAAGTTTGATTTATCAAGCGGTGGCGTGCAATAAGCCGCTTGTCAGTAAATTCATTTGAAACGACGGTCACTTTGAAATGTGACTCTGATCCTTCGGGAACGTTGTGCATAAAGCTTTCATTTACAACTTCAAGAAACTCAGGGGAGAAGCTTTGTTCGAGCTTGCTTTCAATAGTTGATTTTATGGTCATAATTAAGAATCCTTAAGGCTCAGATGTTTCCTTGAAATCAGGCTAGTCTGTTACCATATCTACTCGTGTATACGATTGAGCTAGGCGCTTACAGTTAGCGTCACTCATTAATAAAATAACAATTTGGAACGGCAGCATGCAGCAGAAAGAGCAATTTGACAAGCTTCAGAATTATGTCAGTGGTAAAATTATTGGCCAAGCAGATTTAGTCAATCGCTTGCTAGTCGCTTTGTTGGCGGATGGGCATCTACTAGTAGAGGGCGCTCCTGGCCTTGCTAAAACTCGTGCGATACAGGTCCTTAGTCAGGCGATCGAAGGTGACTTTCACAGGGTGCAATTTACACCTGATTTATTGCCTGCAGATATTACTGGTACCGAAATATTTCAACCACAATCTGGTGATTTTCAATTTCGCAAAGGCCCGCTATTTCATAACATGGTGTTGGCTGATGAGATCAATCGTGCCCCAGCTAAAGTGCAGTCAGCATTATTAGAGGCAATGGCTGAGCGACAAATCACTGTGGCTGGCGTTACTTATAAGCTTGCCGAGCCTTTCATGGTGATGGCCACTCAAAACCCAATCGAGCAGGAAGGAACTTATAACCTTCCAGAAGCGCAGTTGGATCGTTTTTTAATGCACGTCAGAGTTGGATATCCAGACCTTCAAGCTGAAAAAGAAATCTTAAGACTGAATCGAGCCGAAGCGTTACAAGATATACAGCATCAAGTTGTTGAGCCCGAAGTGTTAATTAGTAAAGATGACATTCGCGAAGCGCGTAAGCAGGTCATGCAGCTTTACATGGCGGATAGCGTTGAAGAGTATTTGTTACAACTAGTCATGGCCAGCCGTAAACCTGAAGCCTACAGTCCAGCGCTTGCAAGTAATATTGCCTTTGGTGCAAGCCCACGGGCTACGATGGCGCTGGATAGATGCGCAAGAGCACATGCATGGTTGCAAGGGCGTGATTATGTAGGGCCCGACGATGTGCAAAGTGTCGCCCATGAAGTATTACGTCACCGCATATTACTAAGCTTTGAAGGCGAAGCGAGTGGAAAAACAAGTGACCAAGTGATTGATGAATTACTAAACCTGGTTGCCGTCCCATAACAATGACTATAAACGTAAGTACAGGTGAAGGGCTGGTATACAGTTCACTTGATAGTTTGATCTCACAGCAGCAGTCTGCAAGATTATTACAGCAGCGAAGTCGTTACCGTAAAGCGACTAAGCAGGCAGGTAATCATCAGGTAAGGCAGCTGGGGCGTGGGATGGAGTTTGCTGAATCGCGACCTTATAGTCCGGGTGATGATATTCGGAGTATTGATTGGAAAATTACGGCAAGGACCGGGGAAGCTCATACAAAACTCTATGAAGAGGAACGAGAAAGGCCAGTTTTGCTGTGGTGTGATCTGCGTCCTAATATGTTTTTTGCAACCCAGGGCCAGTTTAAATCGGTAGTTATGACCGAAGTCGCTAGTCTCCTTGCTTGGAAAAGCTGGCTAGATGGAGATAGGGTGGGCGGCGTGCTGCTAGGTGCTAGTAAAGAGCAGCAAGTTCGACCGGCACGAAGCAAATCCAAGGTGTTGCAATTCGTTAAGCATTTAGCTGATGACTCACAAAACAAGCCTGACTTTGCTGACAAAGGTGACGTTAATTTAGGTCAAAGTTGGGAGCGGCTTAGAAGAGTATTGTCACCAGGAAGTCAGGTAATTCTGTTAAGTGATTTTCGCGGAATTGATGAAAACGCTGAGCAGCAATTACGCCGGATTGCTAGAAGGTCAACGGTGACTTTGATTTCGATTAGTGATCCATTTGAACATCAGTTACCCCCTAAAACTCAGCTAAAGCTAAGTGATGGTTTACGTTTTTTACGACTCAATACTTCCAAAAGTACTTTAATAGAAGAATATGAAAAGAATGATCAGAGTCATTCAGAGCGAATTAAAAAATTAGCGCTTCAGTGCCATGCAAGGCTCATTGAAATTTCAACAGCCGATGACGAACAGCTTCGAATGGCTAAATTGCGTGGAGCTATTCTATGAATCCTTTAGATGAGTTACGTGATATTCATTTGCCGCAAGCTATCAATTGGTGGCCGCTAGCGATTGGCTGGTGGTTGCTAATCGGGCTATTCCTCAGTTTGATTTTCTTTTTTTGGTACCGATATAACCGAACCAAAAAACAGCGTGAAATGGTCAATCACGCGATTGAATCATTGCAAGAATTAGAGGCTGATACTGAGCTGAATTCACAGGAATGGTTGCAAGCTTTGTCAGGATTACTCAGGCGTATCGTCATTAATTTGCATGGGCGCCAGTCGGCTGCTGGTTTGGTAGGTAATCAATGGTTGAGCTATTTGGATAGCCATAATAAGACGAAAGATTTTAGCGAGGGTATGGGAAAGATTTTTGCCACACAACCTTATCAAGAAGTTGCTAATTACGATCGAAAAGCATTAACAGGGTTGGTTCGGCAATGGGTGAAATCTCAAGCTAAGGTAGGTAAAAGCAATGCTTGAATGGCAATGGATATGGGTGCTCTGGTTATTGCCTTTGCCACTGGTAATTTGGTGGATCAGTAAGCCTGTTAAGCATCAAAACAGCTCTGCTTTGAAAGTTCCGTTTTTGCAGGAATTGCCTCAAGCGAAAGATTTGCCGAATCCTAGAAACTGGCGCTGGTTAGCTAGATTAAGTTTGCTAATAGCTTGGTTTGCTTTAGTTGCTGGGCTTGCTCGACCAGTGATGGTGGGTGACTTGGTTCAATTGCCAGTGAGCGGGCGAAATGTCATGTTGGCTGTTGATCTTTCTTTAAGTATGCAAGAACAAGACTACCAGCTGGGTAATCAAATGGTAGATCGCCTGACCGCTACAAAGTTTGTCGCAGGTGAGTTTATTGAGCGTAGGGTCGGTGATCGTATTGGGTTAATTTTATTCGGGGATCAGGCGTATCTCCAAGCACCATTAACGTTCGATAGAAAGACGGTCCGTAAACTGCTCGATGAGTCGGCATTAGGTTTGGCCGGTCGTAATACCGCAATTGGTGATGCTATTGGTTTAGCGCTGAAGCGTTTGAATGATGAACCCGATGCCGAGCACATATTAGTGCTCATGACTGATGGTGAAAATACCGCCGGTGTAGTTAGTGTTGAAGATGCGGCGCAGATGGCAGCAAAGAACAGTTTAAAAATTTACACGGTTGGAATTGGCTCACAGAGTCGTTCAACCATCGATTTTTTCAGTCAGTCTCGTTCTTCAGGTGTGGATGAAGAGGCCTTAATAGCAATCGCTGAGATGACAGGTGGCCGTTATTATCGAGCAACGGATACTGAAACCTTTCGCAAAATCTATGAGCAACTAGATCAGCTCGAGCCAATAGAAAGAAAGCAGCAGCAATGGCGTCCACGAACCGATTTATTCTATTGGCCTTTAGGCATTGCTTTATTGTTCGGGTTAATCGGTGTTGCAATCAGGGAGCGTAGCGAATGAATGCTTTAGCTGATTTTCATTTCTTGTACCCACTTTGGTTTTTACTCGTTCCTGTTGTTTTAGCTTTTTGGTGGTGGTTGTCCAGACAAAGCACACAAAGCCAAGCGTGGCAGCATTTTATAGATGAGCGCTTAAAGCCATTTGTTATTAGTGGTCAAGAAGAGGGTAAGTCGCGATGGTTAAGACATGCCTTATTAATCACTTCATTGCTTGCAATCATTGCATTGGCTGGTCCGAGCTGGCAAAAGCGACAGCTGCCAGCATTTCAGTCCCAGCAAGGCTTGGTCGTCGTCTTAGATCTTTCACAGTCGATGTTAGCGACCGATGTTACGCCCAATAGAATCAATCGAGCACGTTTTAAACTATTAGATTTGTTAAAACTTCGAGAAGAAGGTCAGACGGGCTTGGTCGTGTTTGCAGGTGATGCATTTGCCGTTTCTCCATTGACTGAAGACGTTGAAAATATCATTGAGCAAGCAAAAAATTTGTCACCTCAAATTATGCCTGTGCAGGGCAGTTTGATTTACCGCGGGATTGATGAAGCAGCGCTGCTTCTCCAACAAGCAGGTTACGCAACGGGTGATATCTTAATTATTGCAGATGGTGTCAGTAACTTAAGCAGGACGCTGCAAAGTGCAGAAGCGTCTGCAGCAGCAGGTTATCGCATTTCGGTTGCAGCAGTGGGTACTGAAGAGGGTGCTCCCATTCCGTTAGCGCAAAATGATTTTGTAAGAACTGATCAAGGGCAATTAGTAATTGCACGGCTCGATAGTCAAGCTTTGGAGCAGATTGCCAGTATAGGTAAGGGGTTATTTCAAGAGTTGAAACTGTCGGATGATGATGTTGAAGGGTTTCAGCAATTCTTTTCTCAGGATAAATCCTCTCTTTTAAACGACAAAAAGACGACGGTTGAGCATTGGCATAATGAAGGTATCTGGTTGTTATGGTTTTTGGTGTTACCGGTCTTGCTTTTGTTTCGAAAGGGCTACTTATTCTCAATGGGGTTGTGTGTAGTGGTTTTGGGTGTTTTAGGGCCTCAACCTGCGTCAGCATTTACTTGGGATGAACTTTGGTTAAATGCAGATCAGCGTGCTCATCGTGCTTTGCTAAACAATGAAAACGAACAGGCGAAGGCTCTTTTTGAATCTCAGGATTGGAAAGCATCGGCTGCGTATAAAAACGGTGACTTTGAAGAGTCTGTTCGTTTGTTTGAAGATTATAAAACGGCAGATGGCTATTACAACAAGGCGAATGCCTTAGCTAAGGCTGGCAAGCTTGAAGAGGCTATAGAGTCTTATAGTCAAGCGATGGCGCTGCAGTCTGATCACGTCGATGCCAAGTTTAATCAAGACTTGTTGAAGAAGATGCTCGAACAGCAAAAGCAAGATCAACAAAACCAGCAAGATCAACAGAACAATCAGGATCAGCAAGAGGATAATAAAAACCAAGAAAGCAAAGACAATAAGAATCAAGAGGGGGAAGGCAAGCCCGGTGAGGGCAATGAGGGGCAAGAAGGCCAGCAATCCGAAGAAGAAAAACAAGCAGCAGAAGAAGCGAAAAAGAAGGCTGAGGAAGAAGCAAAGGAACGTGAAGAAGCTGCAAAAAAGGCAGCAGAGAAAAAGGCCGCTGAGGAAGCGGGTAAAAGAGAAGGGAAGCAAAAACCTGAGCCTAATGAAATGACTGAAGAGCAAAAACAGCAGGCACGGCAAACTGAGCAATGGTTACATAAAATTCCTGATGACAGTGCAGGGCTGTGGCGTCGTAAGTTTCAATATCAGTATCGTCTCAGGCAGCCAGCAGGGGCATCATCGGGTACTCAGGAGCAGCAGGCATGGTAAAGCGCTTTATTGTCTTTTTTAGTTTGTTGTTTATTGTTTCCCTAGTGTCAGCAAAGGGTCTATCCAGCAGAGTTGATCGGATGCAAGTCGGCTTGGGTGAGCAGGTTGAATTAACAGTGACTTTGTCTGGAGTGAGAGGGCAGCAGCCTGATACGCGAGAGCTATTGAAAAACTTTAGTATTGATCGGCAATCACATAGCACCAGCATGCAAGTTATCAATGGTGTGGTTAGCCAAGAGGCTCGTTGGACTTTTCTTATATCACCTAATCGAAAAGGAAAACTAGTCATTCCTACGTTGAAGGTAGGTCGTTTTAGTTCCGACCCTATTGAAATCACGGTGACCGATATGCCGGTAGCCCAATCGACATCAGATGATGTGTTGATGGAGGTCGAGCTGAGCCCGGAAAACCCTTATGTAAATTCTCAGCTTGCTTACATACAGAGGTTGTATTTCTCAAGGCCTCTAGTGGATAGCGCTTCTATTTCTAAGCCTAAATTATCCAAAGGAGATGCTGACATTCAGCAGTGGGGGGCTTCCGATCCTCGATATGTCACTCACAATAATCGGCCGTACCAGCTTATTGAGCGTTACTACCTTATTTACCCGCGTAAATCAGGAACCTTAGAATTTGAGCCGTCAGTATTTAGTGGAAGCTTAGCCAGTAGCCGTCAGCGCGATAATTTTCAAATGAATGGGTTTAGGCGTGGAACTAGAGTGAATGCCTATTCAGAAAAAGCGTCTGTGGAGATAAAAGAAAAGCCTGCAAGTTTTACCGCTGAAAACTGGTTGCCAGCGTCACGCGTTACGCTCAGCATGAATTTTTCACAGCCGATTGAATCGCTGAGCGTTGGTGAGCCTGTTACCGTGACGATTGCGCTAATTGCAGAAGGTTTGAAGGCAGAAGTTTTACCCGAAGTGGTGCTTGATTTACCTGACACTGTTAAGTCTTACCCAGAGAAACCAGCATTTCAAACGGATAAGGTTACCAATGGCATGGTGGGGTTGAGGCAAGAAAAAATTGTTTTGATTGCCAATGAAGCAGGTGAGTATCAGATACCTGAAGTCACTATTCCTTGGTGGAGCACATCAGAAGATAAGTTGATGGAAGCCAAGCTTGATGCATTTACGCTGAAAGTTACAGGTGGTGTTATGGCGCCTCAAGCAATCTCTAAATTTAGTAGTCAGGCAGATCTCGAGAAAGATACAGCTGAGGATGAGCAAAAAAATAGTGAAGCGACCAAATCAAATCAAGAGGAAGCTGGTACAGACGCTGCTGCGATCATTCAAACCAACAAGTTTAGTGCAGTAAAGTTTTACGAAGAGAATAAGACAGAAATTCTGACTGGTGCTATTTTATCCATCGGTCTGTCATTAATTAGCTTTCTAGTTTGGAGACGAAGAAAAGCTCACCTCAATTCTAATGATTATAAGCAGCAAGTCGAGATAACTAGTTCGATAAAGGCTGTTGAAGCGGCATGCAACAAAAATAATCTTGCATCAGCAGTTGCTGCGCTTCCAGTTTGGGCGGCAAAGGTTGGGATTTATCCCGCTACCTTGGCAGGCATTGAATCAGCGGGTAACGAGCAGTTGCAGCTTGCAATTCAAGAGTTGACCGCGGCTAATTACTCGCCAAATCCTGAGGCATGGAGTGGTAAATCATTGTTAGCCGCAGTGAAACAATATTCAAAAACAAGCAAGTTCACATCGGCTGACGAGACGGGTTTAGCACCACTCCACCCGATGTGATAACGGCTTAGCTTTTTGGCTTATGAGTCTTTAGCTCTTCAGGCTCAAAGGCATCAACACTGATTGCATTAAGCATCGCGGCTCTAGCTTCTTTTAAAATTGCTGCATCTTCAGCGCTTATCAACTCTTTCGTTAAAGCCTCTGTAATCCGGAGGTCTTCAGTGTGACCCTCAAGTCTTCCATCTTTAGTGAGGCGTTTTAGGCGAGTTTCTAAAGGTTTTGCTTCCTGTGCTAGTTGATAGGCATGTTCAATGCGACCCATTCGATCACTTGGGTCATTGCTTTGATAAATCCCGTGAGATAAGCGCGTTCTACTTGGCCCAGGTTTTAATCCTAGTTGTGCGACGGTATGGATCAGCTTGTCCGATGGTGGGGAGTAAGGTTTCCCAAATGGAAACATAAAGAGTCTTAAGACTTTTCCAACAAATGGCATAGGTAGATTATAGAAAACTGCAAGCATCGCTTGCTGGGCATCATGAATTAGGCTTTGGCAGCTATAGTCCAATAAAGCTTGGTCAGCATAGGGTTCGCCTTGGTCTTCAAAATGTTTCAAAACGGCTGAGCATAAGTAAAGGTTAGCTAGAATATCGGCGAATCGCCCGGATAATCTTTCTCTTCTTTTAAGGCTGCCACCCAACGTCAGTAGAGCGTAATC
>CALHTA010000048.1 GCA_938038645.1 uncultured Thiotrichaceae bacterium | reverse complement strand
TAAAATGTTTTCACGATTAGCACCAGGAAGCAGTAGTGCCTCAGAGAATTTAATTGGGCGTCTAATGCTGTGCCCTTCTGGCGTTTTTTCGGTTAGCATCCTAAACAAATGCTCGGCTAATTGCTCTTGCTCAGCATCCAGCTCGGCCCACGCCTCATCAAGATGATCATTGAGCATGCTTTGCAAGCCGCCTGTAGCCTCATACTCTGCTAGCGTTAACTGTTCATTATCATCAATATCCCAAAGGCGCATTAGGGCGTGTTGCAACAGCGGCAATTGATCCATCGATTGGCCCGCATCATTGAGCAAGCGATTAACCAATTCGGGGGTAACATCGCCACCAAACACCTTTGCTGGAAACGCAATCGCTTGAGATAGCTGATCACGATCTAGGCTCGGCGTTAAATACAAACCTTGATTAATAGACTCTGGCAGGCCATTAAACTCGACACAGTTACCCAGAAACTCCGAACGCATAGTAATTGCGCTATACACCGCCGGGTGTTTGCTAGCAGCTAGTATTAGGCTGACAAACTCGGTTGCCTCATTGCTAGCGTGGCGCTGGTATCGAAATATCTCTTCGAACTGATCAACTAGTAATAAAAGCGTACTGCCTTCGGGAAGCTGAAGATCATTCAGTAACTCATGAATACTTTGCGGGCCACGCTGCAAACTGGCTTGCAAAAAGTACTGTGCTTCTTGCTTCCAAGCATCTTCTTTAGATTCATCGGCAACCTCTGACACGGGAAACCAATGACGGTAATGCTCAGCGAATACATCGTCATCTAAAAGCGCACGAGCCAGACCCAAAAAGGGTGAGCTGCCCGGCTTCATGTCAGCGACCAACCAATTAGCGCCCGCCCGACACATAAATCCACTGTCGAGCGCTGAAAGCACGCCGGTACGCATTAATGAAGATTTACCGCAACCCGATGGGCCTAGTACCGCAAGAAAGTGACTCTTTTGCAGCTTCTCTAAAATTTCATCGATCTGCCGCTCTCGGCCAAAAAAGATATCAATTTCATCGCGCCAAAAAGCACGTAAACCTGGATAAGGTCGCTGGCTCATAGCGTTTCCTCCAAAAAGGCTTCCACACACTCAGCAGGGAACGGTACGTTATCGGCACAGCGCAGTATGCGCAGGTTTTTCGCCATCGCACTTAAATTATCATCTTGGTTATTGGGTGAAATGCACACCGCTGTAGGCAATGGCTTGTCACGTTGAGCCCGCATGCGCCAGCTCTGCATAAGGAACTGTCGAATTTGGGTAATGGGGCTCGTGTCATAAAGCAATAACAGCGCATCGCAATAGCGCATATTTTGCTCCATATCCTTTCTTATATCCGCAGGTCTACTGCGCTCATCAGGCTCAACTGGAAGCAAACAAAAGTGCCCATGGGCAATCAGTTGCCTAGATACTTTTTCTGCCAGCGCTCTATCCTCAGCTCCTACATTGATGAAGATTATTTGCTGCTCAGTTTCTGGTATTACTTCCGGTGTAAAAACTGGCTCAGGCGGGAACAATCGTTTTAGCAAGTGTTGTTGAAAGTTAACCAAATCAGAAGCCATCACGTGTTGGCCCCGCAGCAAGGCAACTTGATCTTGATCACTCACCGCCGCAAGCTCTAGCGCAGCTGATCGCCACTGCATCACTTCCACGCCGGATTGCACAGCCATTTGATATTGCGCACTGACCAACCCCATATTGCCGCTGCCATCCAATAGCTGGATAAAGCACCGACTGCGCTCCAAATCACTCTCCATTTCTTGTTGGAAAGTGCTGTAATTAATACGATTGCTTATCGGCAACACTTCGATACGATGCTGCTGTAGCACTCGAATAAAATCGTTACGCTCTAGCTGTAAGGTATCGGGTACCGGCGCAACGTAAACAGTTGCCAAGTTTTCTTTAGTCTCCACCAAGTTGTCAGCATCCTGAGCGGAAGTGGCATCTGTTTGCGGCGGCGAAAAAAAGAAATTTTGTGGCGTCGCAACAGCAGCTTCTCCAGCACCTTCTTGGCGAATTTGCTTCAGTTTTTTAACTAGCTGTATCGCTAAATCTTCAACTTGACGAAAATAGTCAGCTCGATAACTGACTGTTGCCGGTGTGCCTAGCGTTCTCACCACGCTACTTTGCTGTTTGTCTGCAACCCAAAAAGCATAACCCTTTAAATCAGCCAAAATCGCTGGGCGATCATTTTCAGTTAGTTTATCTCGCTCAACGACAAACACTCGGCCTGAATCAATGCCTCTAGTTCCAACAAAGGTTTCCAACTCATCAAGACACCATTGAGAAGAAACATAACCTGGCGATAACACCAAGATAAGGATTTGGGATTCACGAACAATGTCTAATATTTCGGGGGTTACTGGAAAGTTTCCCGATAAATCTGGGTCGCGCCATAGTTTATATTTTTCTCGACGGCCAAATTTTTGTCTCAGGTAGACTTCAAGGGTCGATATCAACTGAGTCACCCAGCCTTCCGACTCGCCAGGCAGAAGCTCGTTATCTACATGTGCATAGCTAACAAAAATATCATGAGGACTACTCATTTGGACTCCATGAAACAAACTCTTCTTAGGGGTTTACCTAACTTAACATAGACCATCTTGAAGACTAAAACCAGTTATGCTCTGGAAACACTTGCTACTGATCAATTGCTTCCAGGATTTCGTCTGGCAGCGTAAGTATCAAGCGCCCACCTACCTGATTGCCAAGGGCTTTATAGACTTCAATAATCTGTTGGTCTGGTATCTGCAATCGGGCGTCAACATATTGACCATACGAAGTTTCAGCAACAGTTAGGTCAAGATCGAGCAAGGTGGACTCTACGTTACTAGTGTCGTTGTAAGCGTAACGAATCCAAAGCGGTAAAGTGGGGGTAACCGTTTTTAAAGTTGCTCGGTCAAGACACTGAGCAACAGCGCCACCATAGGCTCGCATTAAGCCGCCGACACCCAGTTTCGTGCCGCCAAAGTAACGCGTCACAAGTACTAAGCAATCATATAGCTCGCGACCTTGCAGCTGGTTAAGCATGGGCCGACCGGCAGACCCGCCAGGCTCACCATCATCGCTAAACTTTAAGCGCTCTGGATGCTTCAATATATAAGCCCAGCAGTGGTGCCCGGCGTCTGGTGTAAGTGTTTTTAAGGAATTAATCGCTTCTGGAATCAAAGCTTCATCGTTAATAGGAACGCCATACGCGATAAAACGAGAATGCTTAATCGGCTCTATTTCAAACTCGCAAGCTTCTGCCAAAGTGAGATAAGGTTGACGCAGTAATAACAAGCTTCATTCCATGATATTTATCTGAACCTTGCATACTGCATCAAACCTTTGGCTTTGCCAATCCTAATAAAAAGCTTAGTGTAGGTTATCGTTCTTTCTCAATGAGACTAATGCCGTAACCATAGCGCCACGCCCTTGCGCACCGACCACTCGACTCCAAATACTTAATGAAGCTTGGTGTAGTGGGAATACATCCGTCAAGTGCTCTTGGCCACAAAAATACTGCCACTCCGGTGTTTTCACCCACTGAGTCATCACCTCTTCGAAGGAAATATTTTCAATAGACTGTAAATAAAGTAAACCGAATATTAGTCGAGATGATGGCGCATTCTCGCTTTTAAATAAAAAGCCAAACTCCTGATCTAGAAAAGACCAGTCGACTAGACGTGTCAAACGACAAATTTTATCTTGTGGATAAACTACTTTGCTTAATGGGACAGATTTTTGTGAAGCTACCGGTCCCGAAACGTTAGGGTTATTGTAAGATTGTATTGCATGCTGTTTCATTTTTATGCTCTCTCTCTTGTTGGTGCTAAAACACCTAATCACTCCTCCGCAACTAGGGGGTATTACAAGAAACGCATGAAAATCGAAAACCTGAGGGGGGTACCCTAAAAAAATTTACTTTTTTTGTTTTTGCCAGTCTCTAGCCACTCGAAAACCATAGAGATTACTGCGATCGAACTCTCCACCAGAACTGCGTATCGCAGAGCGAATACCCGCCGCTCCAGCATCCCAAGCCCCGCCGCGGCGCACTCGAGAGTTACTACCCGCACAATCACTTTCCCAAGCAACGCCTCCGCTTGGCATATTGTGATAAGTTTTATGCCAGCAGTCCTGAACCCACTCCCAAAGGTTGCCTGAAGTATCTTGCACCGAAAATGGATTTGCAGGAAAGCTACCTACTGGGGCAGCAAATTCCCATTTATCTTGCCCGCCTACACCTTGGTAGTTAGCTTGGTCATTGCTAGCAACAGACCCCCAAAAATAGGCCGTTGCTTTACCGCCTCTAGCAGCATATTCCCACTCTGCTTCCGTCGGCAAACGGTAAGTCGTTTTGGTTTCATCACTCAGCCACTTTATGTAGGACTGAGTATCGTTCCAACTAATACAGGTAACGGGAAAATGATCATCTTGCTCGTAACCAGGGTTTCTCCAGCTAAGTTCCGTATTCATCACCCAGGGGTGCCCTTCAGTTAGCATGTCTTGATGGACACAACCTTTGCCTTCCTTTTCTGCATCGGTCAAATACTGTGTCTGTTCAACGAAGTGAGCGAACTGCCCCACTGTTACTTCGTGTTGGGCTAGTTCAAAAGTTTTAATGCTCATAGGATGAGCAGGGAATTCTGAAGGCCTGCAACCTCCTGGTACATCATCCCATCCTTTAGAGCAACCCGCCGTAAAATTACCACCTGCGATGAGTAGCATATTGGGGAACAATCCAGGAAATTTCCCAAGATCTGTCACTTGATAGTCAGAGTAATTTAATGCCTCATCAACTACTTGCGTTGGTGTTGGGACTACAGGTTTTAAATTGGTGTCTTTATTTGCAAGCAGGAACAGCACTGAAGCGGAAAGGCCGCCAATTAAAAACACTGCCCCGTATTTTTTAATCGCCTCAAACCAAGTATTTTTCCCACGCAGCCTAATTTCTTCACTGGCCTTGTGGTACACAACCCGAGCTTCTTCTTCTGAAATAACATTTAAATCATCAACCTCTGCAACGCTAGTCACAGCTTGCACTTCATCTCTTGCAATCAAATAGCTACGAATCGCTGCGGCATCTAGCTGCGTATCACTACTTTCAGCTGGTACCATTTCGCCATGCAATACTTTACGCCACTGCTCTTCATCATCCTTTGGTATTAACGTCTGATCTAAGTCTTCTTTTGACATACTCTCTCTCAACAATGCTCGCTTACGAGATTTTTCAAGCGTTTTTTTAATAAGGAAATCCGGCGGCCAACGGCATCTACTGTGCGTTTAGAGCGTTTGGATATTTCTACGTAGCTAAGACCAAATGCATATTGCGTATAAATAGCGATATCGACCTTACCTGTTTCCTGGATTTCAATCTCATCAAATACTTTTTGTAAGCAATCAATCTGATTAATCATGCCAAAATCCGTTCCCTCAGCGAGCGGAGGAATGACACCGACAATATTAGCATCATCATTTGCCTCGGTTGAACGATTGAGCACAGATAACTCAGTCGTTTGCTTCCGAACAAAGCTGATACATTGATTTCTAACTAGCGCGTATATCCAAGATCTGGAGCAATTTTCTCGAACTTTGTGTCCATAACAAAGCAACTTAATGGCAACTTCCTGACTAATATCCTGTTTCTCATGGAAACTGAGGTTGCAATAACATCTTGAAAAGTGATTTACGTAGCGCTCAACCAAGCTCAAGATGGCCGCACCATAATCTTGTTTCTGATCTAGAAGATTACACAACATCTGTGTGCAACTGTTTTTAGTGTTTTTGCTTAGCGCGTTGCTCACTGCTGCTTCCCTACAAAACAGAAATTTACATAATCCTTACACTTCTCATGACATAGCATACTTTATTTACGCCCAAACAAATACATCAGAAACTAAGGTTAAGAATAAGAAATACTGTTAATAAAGACCTAAATTCAATGTAAAAGCCAATAAAATTATGAAATAGAACACTTCAGTAATCTGCTGTGTCGCCCCCAAACAGTCCCCCGTATAACCACCAATTCGTTTTTGATAGTACTGCGCCAAAAACCAAGCCAGCACAATGACTGGAACCATTGAAACTAAAAGGCTCAACTTTGTAAAAATCAGCAGTGTAAACGCAAGTGGGAACACGCTAAAAAGCATCTCTGAACTACTTAAATGTAAAGAAGTCACCGATTTAGATTTACTACTTGTTAACTCAGAAACATAAACATAATGCTGCATCGTGAGTGACGACATCAAACGGCTCAGCGAATGACTGACGATCAAAGCCAGCATTAGCAGGCTCTCTGAAACTAGCTGTAATTCCCACAGAACAATGAATTTCAAACCAAACATCAGTATCAGACTTATTGTCCCATAAGCGCCGATACGACTATCTTTCATGATTTTTAAAATCTGGGCTTTTTCCCAGCCTCCACCAAAACCATCCGCACAATCCGCCAGGCCATCCTCATGAAACGCTCCGGTTAAATAAACCGTTGCAATTATAGACAATGCTATGCTGACTGAAGCAGGTAAAAGTAGACTACTGATGAAGAATACAAGGGCAGCAAACAACCCAATAAATAACCCGATAAGTGGTAGGTATTTTCTAGATTTATTTAAATTATTTGGGCTGTATTCCACCCATTGAGGGCAAGGGATGCGGGTGTAAAACGACAAACCAGAAAAGAAGTAAGCCAGCTCCTGCCTAAACCTGCCAGATAACATCGATTTCTCCGCTTTAAATAAGGCTAGTGTAAGTCGCTTTTATTTTGATTGCAGCTGCATTTTGTTACCGAAAAAATACACGCCACTGTATAATCTTTGTTTACCAACAATTGAAAAAGAATACTAATTGCTATGACTGAAAATACACGACCGCTAAACTTTGTTGAAAAAATTGTAAAAGAAGACCTTGAGAACAAAGTAGTGCAGTCAGTCCAAACACGTTTTCCTCCCGAGCCAAATGGTTACCTCCATATTGGCCATGCAAAGTCTATTTGCCTTAACTTCGGCATCGCGAAAACATTTGGTGGTCAATGCAATTTACGTTTTGATGATACCAATCCAGAAAAAGAAGACATCGAATACGTTGAAGCGATAAAAGAAGACATCAAGTGGTTGGGGTTTGAATGGGCGGGTGATGTAAAATTCACCTCAAATTATTTTGACCAGCTCCACGCTTGGGCCGTAGAGCTTATCAAAAATGACAAAGCGTATGTTGATGACTTAGATAAAGATGCCGCGCGCGCCTCTCGCGGCACGGTGACAGAAGCCGGCACCAACAGCCCATATCGCTCTCGCAGTATTGAAGAGAACCTCGAATTATTTGAGAAAATGCGTTTAGGCGAGTTTGATGAAGGTCACTGTACGTTGCGCATTAAAGGCGACATGGCTTCCTCTAATATGCATATGCGTGACCCAATTATTTACCGCATTCGCAAAGTTTCACACCATCAGACGGGTGATAAATGGTGCATCTACCCTTCTTACGACTATGCTCATGGCCAAGGTGATGCGATTGAAGGCGTAACTCACTCCATTTGCACCTTAGAATTTGAAGAACATAGACCACTCTATAACTGGTTTATTGAAAACTTATCCGTGCCTTCAAAGCCAGTGCAATATGAGTTCTCACGCTTAGAAGTAAACTACACAGTTACAAGTAAGCGTAAGCTCAAGAAGTTAGTGGATGATGAAGTAGTAGATGCTTGGAACGACCCAAGAATGCCGACCATTTCAGGAATGCGCCGCCGTGGCTATACTCCCGCGGCACTGCGTGAGTTCATCGATAAGTCTGGCGTGTCACGCAACAAAGGGATTGTTGATGTCAGCATGTTGGAGTTTGCCATTCGCGAAGACCTCAACAATAACGCGACTCGCGCCATGTGCGTATTGCGCCCACTGAAAGTAACGCTCACAAACTATCCTGAAGGCCAAACAGAAACGCTAACGACTGCCGGACATCCTAGCCGTGACGATTTAGGAACACGTGAACTTGCCTTCTCAAACACCATTTTGATTGATCAGGATGACTTCCGTGAAGAAGCCAACAAGCACTATAAACGACTTGTTATCGGCAAAAGAGTCCGCTTACGAAATGCTTACGTCATTGAAGCGGAAGCAGCGATTAAGGATGATGATGGCAATATCATTGAAGTGAAAGCCAAAATCATTGAAGGCACCTTAGGCAATAACCCTGAGGATGGCATCAAACCGAAAGGCGTCATTCACTGGGTAGATGCAGTCGACAATGTGGATTGTGAAGTGCGCTTGTATGACCGTCTATTTAACGACCCTGCACCAGATGCTGGGGGCAAAGATCACATGCAGTCGCTCAACCCTAAAAGCTTAGAAATACTGACTGGCTGTAAGGGTGAGAAAGGTTTAGCAAGCGCTGAAAGCAGGATTCGTTTCCAGTTTGAGCGGGAAGGTTATTTCATACAGGATTCACGATACAGCAAACCCGATGCGTTAGTTTATAACCGCGTTATCAGCCTCCGTGACAC
>CALHTA010000047.1 GCA_938038645.1 uncultured Thiotrichaceae bacterium | reverse complement strand
GAGCTCGAAGCGCGTGTCGTCAACGTGAACGAAATAACGGTCGTACAATGTCTGTAAACCAAGGTAGGTGAACTGCATGTCACGCTGTGGCTTGATGGCGGCACCTAACTTAACGAGGTCATAACGGCTGAGCTCTTCATCGACTAGCTCTAGTTCAACCGCTTTACGAATGTATTTGCTCAGGATTTCAGGGTAGATGGTTTTCATCTCAGCCTGAGTTGCTTCCGTAGGGCGGCCATTAAGTAGCGTGAGTGCTTCACGACGGATTGAATCCATCAATAAACGAGCGGCAACCTGCGAGTAATTAGGATCTTTCTCGATCATAACGCGTGTTGACATCACTAGCGCTTGGCCGACGTCAGTCTCTTTGATGCCATCAAACAGGTTGCGCATGCTTTCGTTGATTACGACATCAGCGCTTACGCCGTCTAAACCTGAAACTGCTTCACGAATGATCTTCTTTAAACGCTTTTCATCTAGTGGCTTTTTCTCGCCCGATGATGTGGTGACGTTTAAGACGCTTTTAGCAGCGGCTTTCTTACCGGTAGCTTTAGTTTCTTTTTTGGCACGCAGCTGTGCACGCTCTTCACGATAAAGTACGTAGCTACGAGCAACTTTCTGTTCGCCACTACGCATTAGTGCAAGCTCAACTTGGTCTTGGATGTCTTCTATATGAACAACACCACCTTCAGGCATACGACGGAAAAGGCTATCGTAAACTTGATTAGCAAGATCTTTAACCGCTTGGTGTACTCGTGAGGAGGCTGCAACAACGCCCCCTTCAACTTCCAAGAAAGCCTTGGTTAAAGCCACTTCAATTTTACTAACTTCGAAAGGGGTTACGCTACCGTTACGACGGATAACTTTATAGACCGAATCTGAAGCGCTAGGAGCGGAGTCTTCTGCAGTAGTGGAAAGGGAAGCGGGTGGTTTAGCAGGAAGTCTCAAGTCGTCGCTTGCAGTACTCATATATGATGTCTCCGTAATAACATGATGTGTTTAAGCTGGTGCGCTAAGTTAAATCTGTGAATGAATTGTAATGATTAATTTTCAGACTACGCCCAGTAATGCTGTTATTAACTATATCATGTTAGGAAAAAGCTTACATAGCGTTTTCTAGCTTGGGAAATACCACAGGTAGTGTCAAAGTGGCCCTGAAAACACTATATAGTGTTTGGTCGCTAGGGGGAGTTTGTGGATAAGGTGTGGATAAATTAGGTAAAAAAGAGGTATAAGCAAAACATTAAATAGTTAAAAATAAGACAGTAATTGCCTGAGGCTACCATTTATCAGGCCTCTAACAAAACGGAAACAATGATTTTCAACCAGTAGCATTTTTTGAGATTTAAGAGACAGCTAAACCACTATATATAGTGTGAATTTTTTTTAATTTCAAAGTGATTATTCTGATTAGAATTGTAATTTACCGGTTAAATGGTGAGGCTTTAATAGGCAAATGAAGGATAAATTCTTCTAAAAAAATGGCTGCTAGAAAGTGATATTCCTAACAGCCGACGCGGTGATCTTTAGGTGTCTATTTTGGTTTTTTGAAACCACGTTTTACATTGGTTCCTACCACTTTGAACCAGGTTGTGTGTGGAGGGCCTTCCCATCCACGACGTACACCGGCAATTAAGAGTGCAACGCGTTCGGCATCATCGCCTCGTAAGTAGCCAATCACATCCACATCCAAAATACGCGCGTTATTTTTAATCTTCTCTTTATGTACGGTTTTGCTACCTAGCTTGTCTGAAGTTACCGTGACCTGATATTCCGTGACCATGGCGAGGTTGCCTAAATCAGGCTGGCCTTTTAGTTTCTTCTGCACGACATAATCAAGACGGTCATCATTATTACTGATCGAGCCCGCAAACAAGACGCTGTCGTTTACTTGCTTAATTTTGTACTTTTCAAGCTGCGCTTCCATCTTAGCTTGGTTGGCCTGCCAGTAAGCGGCAAAGCTTTGGATGCCCGTGGTGGACTCTGGTTCGCTTTGGTATTTATCTTGCCAAAGGATTTTGTCTGTCACTAAGTCTTGTATGTAAACATTTAAGAAGTAACTGCCTACTGCTTCATCCGGCGGCTCAACAGCGTAGGCAAACTTGCCATCTGGTGACCAGCCTAGCGGGTAAAATACGGCATCGAGAATTTCAACACCTGCAGGTCCTTGCAATAAATTGCTAAACCGATTGTGAACAACGTCACTGAGCAGTAAAGGTCTAGGAATATCGATTGTGGGTACGCTAGCACCCGTGTCAGGCGCAGGGACATCGGCACGTTCGATGGTGCCTGTCACTACACCGCTCTCATCGGTTTCTAGTTCTGCAACCTCAGGTATTGCTTCGTCAACGCCTGGGATTTTTAGTGCAACCTGTGAGGAGTTATCAACATTGAGAGTTAATGGGGTTGGTGTAGTTTGGGGTGGTTTATCTTCACTGCATCCTGCAAGTAGTACTAGGCAAATGCCTATCGAACCGAGTTGAAATGAGGTCATCAAACGCTCCCTGAAATGATGGTTTTACAGATTTTAACTGATCTATTGGTTAAGATTAACTAATTAAGTATAAATCTATTTATCAGGACCATAATTAATGTCGTATAAAGTCACCATCCAGCCTAGCGGCCACGAGTATGTGCTTGCTGAAAATGAGACGGTACTCGACGGGGCGCTACGTAATGGCATTATGTTTCCCTATAGCTGTAGAGGGGGCTCTTGCGGAACGTGCTTTGGAAAAGTGCTATCCGGTGACATTGATTTTCCTGACGGCTTACCGCTGGGATTGATGGCATCTGACAGGGATTTGGGCCAGGCCTTGTTTTGCTGTGCGACGGCTAAGTCAGATATCACGATTGATGTGCGTGAAGTTCGCAGCCGCGCTGAAATTCGAGTTAAGACGCTCCCCGCGCAAGTTAGATACTTAGAAAAGCTTGCACCCGATGTCATGGTGGTAAGGTTAGGCTTGCCCGCGAGTGAAAGCCTGACGTTTAGAGCCGGTCAGTATATTGATTTCTTATTGCGCAATAACAAACGCCGCTCTTTCTCAATCGCCAATGCACCCGTAGAGGAAGAGTTCATTGAGCTGCACATCCGCTTGGTTGAGGGCGGTGAGTTTACTGAGATGGTGTTTAATAAGTTTCAGATAAA
>CALHTA010000046.1 GCA_938038645.1 uncultured Thiotrichaceae bacterium | reverse complement strand
ATTTAGATACTCACAGATAACAGAAGAGTCATATAAGGCTTCACCACTGTCCATGACCAAAGCGGGAATCATACCTAAAGGGTTGATGTTATTGAGACTTTCATTATTAGAAACGGGGGTAACCATGCCCGGATCAACGATCTCCACACGGTCTTGCAGGCCAAGCTCAATAATTGAAGCACGAGCTTTGCGGGCGAAAGGTGAAGCGGCTACAGAAATAAGTTTCATGCTTGGTCCTCTGATTGTGAGTCATGTGATGATTTCATTATGAGTTAATGAGTCTTTATATCAATAGTATAGATGGCAATGTCGTGCTTAGCTTATTTACCAATCGTCATCATCAAAAAGCCAGTAAAAGCTGCGTTATTTGGGCTCAGTTTAGGGTCGGCTTCATCGCGGAGATTCGCCAGAAATGTACTGTAGTCTTGGTAAAATTCAAAAGAAGGCCGCGGTTTGTAAACCAGCTCTTTTTCCACTTCAAAGTACTTCAAAATTGATTTGGTCACACTGGGTTTTACAAACCAGTTTTCCTGCATATCATAATAGTAAGGAATTACGCTGATCATCGACCAAGAGCCCAGTTTTAACGTCACTAATTGCTCTAAAATCTGATTAAAGCCCTTTTCCTTATCGCCGTGTAATCGATCAAACAAAGCGTCGACTAGCCGTTCGCGCTCAGCCGGTGAAAGTGCTCCTACGCTATCTCGAAACCTTAGCTTATCGAACATAAAAACCATCGATGAGCGAGATGTCGTTAAAATCATGCTTTGAATAATCGACTCGGGCATGCCGAACTTGGTTTCTGCAAAGGCTTCTTGTGCTTGAATCGCTAATTTACCCGCGTTGTGTTTTTTGCGGAGTTTAACGATGGCTTCATCTTCAAAACCATCGGGAAAGCGTGCAAAGAAGTCGCCTTGCAGTTCAAATAACTTATCGATTCTCATGGGCTTGTTAGCTTATCCTTGCTTTTGATTATCCGCGGCCGCCAGTATATATTTGTGTGTCGTACATTACCCCAACTACGCGCGTCTACTTTGCCTTATGAATAAACAAACTCCAATCGTTTTCCCAGAAATCTTCGATGCATTTGTGGATTCAGAGCTTTCTACCAACACTTTATCAATCGTGGGCGAAGAGCATTTACCGTCTTGGTTTAAGGTGACAGACCTTGCGGCGGAGTCTATTGCAGCTGCAGGATTAATGCTGCAGCAGAGAGCGGGAGGGGATCAATCCATTGCAATCGATCGTCGCTTAGCTTCTTTGTGGTTTAACAAATCAATACGTCCAATCGGATGGGAACTTCCACCGCCTTGGGATAGCATTGCTGGTAACTATAATGCTAAAGATGGCTGGGTACGATTACATACCAATGCCGCTCTACACAAACGAGCGGCACTTGAAGTTTTAAAGTGTGAAGATAGCCGTGAAGCGGTTGCTGATATTGTAAAAGATTGGTCGGCTAATGCATTAGCAGAGGCTGTTATTGATGCTGGAGGTTGTGCCACAGCGATGCGTACACCCAAGCAATGGCAAGCGCACCCACAGGGCAAGGCCGTGGCTGCTGAACCATTAATTCATTGGGATTTACTGGGCCATGAACAACACGGAGAAGAAGTATCTATCGAGTCTAAGGGAGATGAAATTAACAACTCAATTACAAAGTGCGAGATTAAAACAAAACCCAAAATAAACCCTGAGAAACCATTAGATAGCATCAAAGTGCTTGATCTCACCCGTATTCTCGCGGGCCCAATCGCAACGCGTTTTCTAGCCGCTTATGGTGCTGATGTTTTGCGTATTGATCCACCGGGTTGGGACGAACCAAGTACCGCGCCTGAGGTTACTTTAGGCAAGCGTTGTGCAGGTTTGAACCTTCGTGAGCCAAGTGATAAAGCCACTTTTGAAAAGTTGCTTAGTGAAGCCGATTTGCTGGTACATGGCTATAGGCCCGGCGCGTTAGCGGGCTTAGGTTATGACTCCGCCAGTTTAAGAAAAATCAATCCGCGTATTGTTGATGTTTCGCTGTGTGCTTATGGGTGGAGCGGGCCATGGGCAACCCGTCGCGGCTTTGACAGTGTGGTGCAAATGAGCTGCGGTATTGCAGCTTATGGAATGGAGCAGGCGAGTGCTGAGCAGCCCGTATCATTACCAGTGCAGGCATTGGATCATGCAACGGGTTATCTAATTGCCGCCGCCTCTATCCATGCTTTAAACCTTCGCGATAATACGGGAGCAATTTACTCCGCTCGTTTATCGTTAGCCAGAACAGCAAGTTTGCTAATGATGCGAACTAGCGACCCTAAGGGAACGGAGTTTTTAAAAGAAACAGAGCAAGATATCGACCCAGCAATCGAAACTACTGAGTGGGGGGAAGCTAGGCGTATACGCTTTCCACTAAGCATTGAAAGCATACCTGCAAAGTGGAATTCACCAGCCGTAAGCCTGCATTCTTCAGAGCCGAAGTGGCCTTTATGTTCCGATAGCTAAGAGCCTATGAATTCAACTTCTACCAAGCCCCTAACCGAGTTGCTTAAATAAACCCGATCAGCCTGCCTTAGATCTTCCAAGGTCAGGCTTTTTTCGATGACAGCAAAGCCATTTTCGCCAACCAATTCATCGCCTGTTGCAAGTAGCTCCTCTCGCATCACTCCGGGCAAAGCGCCGTCTTTAATAGGTGGCGTATACAGCGTGTTGCCTTGCCTGACGAGCAGGTTGTGTCGGCTGGCTTCTGCTAAATTACCCTGCCTGTTTAAAAACAGCACATCATAAAAGCCCTCGGCTTCAGCTCTTTTGTAAGCAGTATTGTAGAGCGCTCGATTGGTACTTTTATGTTGTCTAAATAGGTTGGTTTCATCTAGCTTGATAGGCGATAAGTACACTTTTGGTAAAGATCGACCTAAAGCATGTTCACCAATTTGTAGCACCGATTTTACAAGTTCTTTAATGCTTAAAGACGTTGCTGAATCGCTAAATACAGGTAGCGTCTCGCTACTAATATCAATACCACCCGCCTCATTCAATAAAACTCGCAGCTTAAGATCAAATTCATCGGGCTGTTGTTTAACATAGCAATTAATCATTCGAGCAACGTTAGCTACATCTACGGGATAATCAAAGCAAGATGCACTCTGTTCAAGTCGTTTTAAATGTTTTTCTAAACGAAGTACCTGCTTGTTCGTAGCATCATATCTAAGCGTTTCAATCAGCTTAAACTGCCGATTGATACCCGTAATAAAACGCGCTTTGAGTTTGCTTTCGTGCCATTCATCAACAGGGTCACTTTCATAAATTATTCCGCCGCCAATACCCAAGGTGCCCTGTTTGCTGCCTTTAGGAAAAGTAATGGTGCGTATCGGCACGTTAAAGGTGAAGTCGTTGTCTGGGGTAATAAACCCAATTGCACCGGTGTAGATATCACGCGGGGTATTCTCAAGTTCATGGATGATTTCCATGGTACGAATCTTGGGTGCTCCCGTAATGGACCCGCAAGGGAATAGGCCATTGATCACTTCAGAAAAAGTGATCTCTTTTGAAACTTCCCCTTCAATACTGGAGATCATTTGATGTAGCGTTTTATAGGTTTCTATCTCAAACAACTTGCTCACTTTCATGCTGCCAGCATCGGCTAAACGGCCGATATCGTTACGCATCAAATCAACAATCATCAGGTTTTCAGACTGCTGTTTTTTATCTGAAGCCATGGTTTTGAGAATAGCTTCATCTTCTTCAAGCGAGCTGCCTCGCGGCATAGTGCCTTTCATGGGTTTGGTCGAAAGCGTGGTTTCTTCTTTGCGCACAAATAGTTCTGGAGAGAGCGATAAAATAGAGCGCTCTGGCAGGTGCATTAATGCAGAAAATGCGACAGGTTGGCGTTGGCGTAAGGTTTTATAAAGCCCATTAATACTACCGGCCAAATCGAAGTTTACGCGGTAGGTATGATTCACTTGATAAGTATCACCTGCGGCAATGTATTGGTGAAGCTTTTCGAGATTTTTCAGATACTGCGCTTGAGACTCAGTTGCTTGCCAATTGTGAATGTATGGGTCAGATTCCGGTAATTCATTCAGTGCTTGAGTAATGTCTTGGGAGCTCGTGTGTTGTACCTTATCAAAGGCATAAAACTGAATCAGTGGTTTGTCTGAAGGTTGCTCGTTTAAGAAGTCACTGAGCTTGTGAGATAAAGCATAGCCAGCTTCATAACTGATGTAACCTGCTAGGTAGTGACCCTTCTGACGTTCCTGGTCAATTTTTGCCAGCGCATTAAAGAATGCTTCTCGGCTGTAGGCAACTATTTCACAGAGGGGATCAGTAAACAGCCAAGTCTGTTCATCAGTATGGGCAGGCAGGGTATTTTCAAACAGCAGAAACGGTTGCGAATGCTGTAATTTTTCGCTTATTGTTGTCATGTGTCACGTGCCCGCTCAGACAGTAAATAGTGAATTATTTCGCTATTATGGGGGAGTCAGGCACGTTTACAAGAGGACTATCCGTCGAAAGAAATTTGCTGTTCAGGGTCGGTGCTGGGGCGTACAACGACAGTCTTAGACAGCTTGTCATGCCAACCTTGCTTGCGCTTATCCCACCCGATCCACATGAAGCCTAAGCACAGCGGAATTGAAGAAAGAATGTAGCCAAGATAGCGACCAACAAACTGTAGCTTCGATGGGTGACCGCCCGTTCTAGCATCTACAATTTTAGCTTTAAAGATCATCTTTCCTGGGGTTGAGCCTTTCCACATCCAGAAACCCAAAATCAATGCAATCGGCAATACATAAATCACGATCATCATGCCAATGCCTGGTGCTTCTGATTCTCTTGTAAACTCATCTAAGCTACCAACCATCAGAAACATTAAAGGTAAAATAATGACCATCATTAGCAAGCTATCAACAATGTATGCACCGGTTCGCGCCCAAAAGCCTACATAGCGCAAAGCTTCTAAGTTATTTGACGTCTGTAGGTCAGCACTGGGTGCCTGATATGGGTTCTCCATAATTTCTCCAATTATTGTTAAATTATTTTCATTTTTGATTGTAGCTAGGTCAGCTAAATTTTCAACAAAACTATCTACAAAATTTGTGCTGTTCTTTTATCTTGTTAATCAAGGGTTTAGCAACAAGCTGCTAGCGTGGTGTTATTCATCAGTATTAGGGGATACAAAATGAAACAACAATTAATGATCCTTTCTGTCATTTTCGCTATCACCGCCGACGTGGCAATCATGCTTTACGCAATGCACTAATTTGGCAATATAAAAGCCTATCGGGGGTGCAATTACGTCTTTAACGGGTGTTAAGATAGCGCTTTTATAATTTTGCGGATTTGGGTATGGATCACCTCACCCGTTCATTGCTGAACACGTATACGGCTCAACCCTTAGACCGCTCGGCACATGGCCGTAAAAACCCGGATTGGCTAGCCGCTCAGTTAGCTCACCCAGCAGCAGAATACTTAGTACTAGATGGTCATAGTGTGGTGACTTCGGAGCGCACACTTTTGGTGCTTACTCAGGCACAGTTTCAAGCTTTAGATGTTTCAGCGACGCCCATGTTGCTGGGGTTAAAGAAAACGGACGGTACACCGGTGTTTTCAGTTAATATCACCGAACCTGCATCAGTACTGACGACATTCCCTAACATCGAAAGCCCTTCTTTGCGCACAATTACTCGTCAAATAGATCCTGAAGTTGCATCAATGTACTCTTACGCGACCTTGCTTAATCATTGGCATATCACCACCCGCTTTTGCACGCGATGCGGGACTGCGTTGGAGATTAAAGAGGGCGGCAGCATGCAGCAGTGTACTAATAGCGCTTGCGGCCATATCGAGTTTCCACGCATCAACCCTGCTGTCATCATGCGTGTCACCAAAGGCAATAAAATACTGCTAGCAAGGCAGGCCAGCTGGCCTGAGTTTAAATACTCCGTGCTAGCAGGTTTTGTCGAAGTCGGTGAAACGCTTGAGCATGCCGTAGAGCGAGAAGTGATGGAAGAAGTGAATATCCCCGTTGAAAATATTAACTATCACTCATCACAGCCGTGGCCTTTCCCGAATTCATTTATGTTGGGTTACACTGCTGAAGCTAGTTCAGATGCTTTTGAGCTAGAGCAAGACGACATTGAGCATGCCCTGTGGCTGACCGCAGAAGAGCTGAAGACAAATATGGTTGAAGGTACTGTGTTACCGCCACCTGATTTATCGATTTCTTACAGCTTAATCAATGACTGGTTTCACGCAGAAACAGGCATGACATTGAACGAATTTAAATCCAGCTTGCCCCAATAAAGCACTGACAGAAGAATAATTTATGGAACTGCTCGTATTTGATTTAGATGGCACTTTGCTCAATGCTGAGCAACAGATCACTGAGTACACCAGTGAAACTTTGCGACTGCTAACGGCGAATGATATTCCTTATACATTGGCGACCGGTCGAACCATTCATGCAGCACAGCACTGCATTGTGGGCAATGATTTTCCATTGCTGCACGCGTATAACAACGGCGTATCGATTTGGAACCCTGCATCAAGCGAATACTTACACCATAATCATCTGACGCATGAAGAAATTGACGTGGTGTTAAAAGCGTTTGCTCTCCAACCCATCACGCCTTTTGTTTATACTGTCGAGCCTGATGGTAGCCATGCGGTGTATCACGCAGCGCCAGAGAGTGACATCGGCCGAAAGTATATTGATAAGTTTGTTGATAAGATCGGCATTCCTCGCAAGCCACTTGAAACGCTGCACCCGGGTGCCAAGATTACTAATATAAACGCACTTGGATTAGATCACCAAGTGGGTGCCATTTGTCAGCAAGTTGAAGCAGGCTCATCGCATCTAGTGGTTTATACCGGTGGGGATATGTATAAACAGGGATATCACTGGTTAGACATACACCATATCGACGCTAATAAGGGTGGTGCAGTGACCATGCTGAAACAAGAGTTAGGGTTTGATAAGGTAATTTGCTTCGGTGACAGTGATAATGATTCCAGCATGTTTGAAATTGCAGATGAGGCCTACGCCACAGCCAATGCTCTGGATGAAGTGAAAGCGTTGTCGACCAAAGTTATTGGACATCATAATGAAGACGGTGTCGCCAAATTTTTAAGAGAGTATTATTCTCTGTAAGCTCGTTTGAATAAGTAAACGCTTTACCCTTTAGTTTGTAAGCTCAGGAATGTTGTAAATGAACCCAGTTCTCATCCAGTCATGGTATTTTTTTAAAAATAACGCCAAAGAAATGTGCGCGTTTATGCTTCCTGTGTTCGCACTTGGCATGATAACGGGTGTTATCGGTGTGATAAATCCACAAAGTGGCGTGCTGGGAATTTTGAACATCATTCAAATTATCATTGGCCCGCTATTTAC
>CALHTA010000045.1 GCA_938038645.1 uncultured Thiotrichaceae bacterium | reverse complement strand
ACGTACTCGCGAAGCTTAATTTTTTCATCTAAAGGTTTGCTGTTAGCTTGGGTACGACGCGTGCTTGCCGCTTGTAAGACTTTCTCGCGCATGACCGTTGGTTCAAAAGGCTTTTCAATGAAATCGTAGGCACCAAGATTCATTGCCTTAACCGCAATTGGCACATCGCCAAAGGCAGTCATTAGAATAACAGGCGGTGAGTTAGGAATTGACTGGAGGGCTTCCAAAACTTGCAATCCACTCATTTCAGGCATCTTTAAATCACACACGATGACGCCGTTAAAATTACTGGGGAGGTTTTCTAAGAGGGTTTTTCCAGAACTAAAGCTGAGTACATTGAACTCAGGGGTATCGAAGTAGGCCTCCAAAGAATCTCTAAGATCGAAGTCATCATCGACAATGATTAGTTGAGTGGTAACGCTTTTAGTCATTGTAATCGCAAACATTTAAATAAACAGAGTTAGCGAAGTATAGCTCAATAAGCATTTTTATTATTGGCGCCCATTGTTTAGAAACAGTAGGCGCAGTGCAAATCTTACAAGATCCGATTATTCTTGAATGAAATACTCAGGGAATTTTTTCCATTCTTCGACAATCTTTGCTTCGATCTTTTCCATGTGCTCATCCATACGGCTTGAAGCAATAGTGGATTCTTTACTCTCAATCGCCTCAACAACTAGTGCATGCTCTTCAAGCGTCATTTCCATCACACCAGAATCTTGCAGTATCAAACGACGAGTACGATCAATTTGTACTTTTAATTGCTTTATCATGGTCCAAATACTTGCGTAACCAGCGATTCCTGCAATTAACTCGTAGAATGCTTCATCAGCTTCATTGAAATATTCATAGTTATTGTCAGCCGCAGCTTCACGCTGCTCTTCTAAAGACGCCTTTAACTTCATAATCTGACTAGGCGTAGCACGCTTTGAAGCAGCCTTGATAATGACTTGCTCTAAGGCTGTCTTAGCGATTAGGGCCTCAGGAAGAGAAGCAAGCGGAATTCGACCGACGTAAGTGCCTGACTTAGGGACGACTTCAACTAAACACTCTTTAGAAAGGCGCAAAATTGCTTCACGAACGGGTGTACGGCTAACACCTTCAGCCTGTGCAATTTCCTGCTCAGATATGGGTGACCCCGGCTTTAGCTCCAAGTTTATAATGCTCTTATGAAGTTGATTATAAACATGGTCTGCTATTGTTATATTGGATTTACCATCCAAAAAACGGGCTGGGCCTGCTGGAGGCGTATTGGGTGAACGTTTTTTTCTCACGTTTCCTGCTTGGGTCATTGAAACTTGGCTCATCTATTGAATTCCCCAGAAATCACAGTTCATTAACTAAAATATGCTTCACTTAAAAAAGTAGATATGTTGTTTGAACAAGAATGAAATTCTTTAAGTTATATATTTATATTTTCGGATGCTTGATAGGCATCAACCTGTGTGAAAGATCGCAACTAAAGTATTACACAGGAAACGCTTTAGAGGTACGCTTATTAAGCAATTATAGTATAAATAAAAAAAACAAGATGCAGTAATTTTGCAAAAAAAATGCATAAAACAAAAAAGAACAACAAATATTACAGTGATTGCGCAATCAACCTATTTATTGAAATCCGATCGGAATTCCTTCCTTTAACAGTGTGATAAAACATTTCCCAGCATCAATCAAATTACTCACAACACTGACACTCTTTGGTTATCGTTAAAACGCTGATATATTCTTAACTTCCATAAACTAGAATATCGTTACTCCTTTATTAATCATCTCTCTACATTGTAGAGACAATTATCGGATTTTCACATGACTGACTCAAAACGCCTAGCTGGCAAAACAGCTTTTATTACCGCCGCCGGGCAAGGAATTGGACGCGCGACTGTTGAGGCCTACATTCGTGAGGGAGCCAAAGTTACCGCCTGCGACATCAATCAGGAAGCACTTGACGAACTGACATCAATTGAAGGGGTCACCGCGATAAACCTAGATGTAACGGACCCTACTTTAGTAGAAAAAGTTGTAAAAAGCACTGGCCCTGTTGATATTTTATTTAATTGCGCAGGTTTCGTACACTCTGGAACGATTCTTGAGTGTGATGAAGACGATTGGGACTTTTCTTTCACCCTCAACTGTAAAGCGATGTATAGACTCTCCCGTTTATTTATCCCTGGCATGCTTGAGAAAGGCAAAGGCTCAATTATCAATATGTCCTCCGCCGCGTCATCAGTAAAAGGGGTTCCTAACCGTTTTGCTTATACTGCATCAAAAGCAGCGGTGATTGGTATGACCAAATCCATTGCAGCAGATTTCATCACAGACAATATACGTTGTAATGCGATCTGCCCCGCAACGGTTGAAAGCCCATCAATGCATCAGCGACTTCGTGATACTGGAGATTATGAATCAGCATTGGCCGCATTTATCGCTCGTCAGCCGATGGGGCGCATTGGAACCGCTGAGGAAATGGCGGCACTTGCCGTTTACTTAGGCAGTGATGAGAGCGCATTTACGACTGGACAGGCCCATATTATCGATGGCGGCTGGGCGTTGTAAGCTCCACCCCAAGCAATTAACTATTCGTTCGAATTTTGAAAAAAGGAACATAAATGAAATTATTACGTTATGGCCCTGCAGGCCAAGAGAAGCCAGGCTTGCTAGATAATGATGGCAACATCAGAGATTTATCAGTTCATATCAGTGATGTCTCAGGTGAGCATTTAAGTGATGATGAGCTGCTGCGAGTGTCTCAGTTAGAGCATGACAAACTTCCCCTGGTTGAAGGCAACCCTCGTATCGGCCCCTGCGTGACTAACGTAGGTAAGTTTATCTGCATCGGCCTTAATTATTCTGACCATGCGGCTGAAACAGGTGCTCAAGTTCCACCAGAGCCAATCGTATTTTTCAAAGCAACCTCTGCGATCTGTGGACCAAACGACGACATTGAAATCCCTAAAACCTCAACAGCAACTGACTGGGAAGTTGAGTTAGGTGTTGTTATTGG
>CALHTA010000044.1 GCA_938038645.1 uncultured Thiotrichaceae bacterium | reverse complement strand
GATAAGGATAAGTTAATCGCTTATGTGCATGAGCAGTTAAAGAAGGAAGAAAGTGCGGCTTAGTGCACTTTCATACCAACGTTTATTAATTTCTAGGGCGTCACGTTGATTTTAACCTGAGCGCTATTCTTGCGACCTTGTGAATCAATCATGACGTACCAGAAATTATCCTCACCCGTGAAGTTCGACTTTGGCGTATAGAGCACTTTGCCATTAGAGCGCGTAGTCGTTCCACCTTTAGCAGAATAAGCATATAGGGTATCAATTGCGATACCGCCGCTAGCAGTGTCATTCGCTAATATATCTAAGATTTTTGCCGTATTACGTGCGGTTGTGAAGTTATCAGCATTTGCTACCGGGAAGGCGTTTGTGCTGCCCGCCGTTACGGTGATATCAACCAATCCATTATTTGATCTACCTAATGAGTCTTTAAAGGTGTACCAGATTTTGTCATTGCCTGTGAAGCCAGCTTTAGATTTGTAAACCAACTTGTTGTTGGCGAGTGAGACAGTCCCACCTTTCCAAGACCAAGCATTCGGCGCATTCAAGACCAAACCGTTACCAGTATCATTTGCCAAAGCATCGATGGTAGTAGAAACACCACTTGCGACAGTCACATTGTCTTGGGTGGCCGTCGGGTAAACATTATTAGTTCCGTTGTTCCCGCTCACTGTAATGTTAATCACGCCGCTGTTTGATCGACCTTGTGAATCTTTGAAGGTGTACCAAATTTTGTCATCCCCATTGAAGCCACCTTTAGGCTTGTAGGTAATTTTGTTATTGGCCAACGCAACGCTTCCGCCCTTTTGTGACCAAGGGTTGGGGGCATTAAGCGTTAAGCCATTACCCGTATCGTTAGCCAAGGCGTCAATCGTGATACTGCCGCTTCCTGTTGTACTGACGTTATCAGTCGTCGCCGTTGGATAAGCGTTGGTTACGCCAGATGATGTCACCGTAATCGTCACCTTAGCAGAGTTTGTACGACCCTGATCGTCTTCCATTACGTACCAGAAAACATCCGTGCCACTGAAACCAGCTTTAGGTGCATAACGTATTCTTCCATTAACAATTTGGGTCGTACCGCCCTTCTGGGAGTATTGATTGGTTTCAACCAATGCTTTTCCGTTACCCGTATCGTTCGCTAACACGTCAAGCGTAATCGTAGCGCTTAAGTTTGAATTACCCGTATCATCGACTGCATTTGGAAACGGTCCAACCACTAACTGAGCATTACTTGCAATACGAATGATGTGTGCTTTTGATGGCACCCCTTTATTGTCTAGAAGGTGAAGCAGATAAAAACCTGGAGGCGCTGTGTTTGGCGAACTTGGTAACGTAACCCTTACTCCATTGTTAATATCGGTAAAGTTTAGTTCAATAAAACGCTGCTCCATGTTATTGGAATGCGTAGTCGCCCCCGTTTTGATGAGCGTGGCACGCGTAATAACATTGCCAGGGTTATGCCTAACGGCAATTGTACTTCCATAAGGCGCTTCCGCTGGTGCACTCACAATTGCTGGACGTGCCGCTGCTTGACCCGAACTGTTAAACAAATAAGGCGGAGAGAAAATCTCAGCGTTAGTATTAACTTGCGGGCCTGGCGCTCCACCACCAGCCACCATCACACGACCGTCTTTAAGCAATAAGGACGTAGAATGATATAAACGTGCTTGTACTGCAGGCGCCATTTTGGTCCAAACCTCAGTGGCTGGATCCCAAATCTCGGGGCTTGCGGCAACGCCAACTAGGGCATTATCTTGAACGGATCCACCGACCAACATGACTTTACCGTTAGGCAGCACGACAGATTCTGTCCAGACTCTTCCCGCTTCAGAAGGTCTTGCAACTTGACGGACTGATGGATTTGTCGAGGTGATATCGATGATCGCCGCTTCATTGGTAATACTACCGCTTCCACCGACCTGTAAAATTTTCCCCGGCTGATACATCACTGCTGCCGAGCGATAAGGACTTCCGGTGATGTTAAGTGTACCCAGTGATTGCAAACTTCCGTTGCCGGCTGGATTCATGTAATACATTTTTTTATCGTCTGTGTAGCCGAATACCAATCCATTCGGTGCGACCCATTGACGAGGATAAGGATAAGAATATCCTGCAGTAGAAATGCCTAATAAAGAACGCCATTGGTTTGTTGCAGGCGAATAAACTTCCGGTGTGTTAACCGCACGACCCAGAGTATCGATTCCACCCGCCAGCAAGATATCACCATTGTTTAACACGGTAGAAGTCGGGTACCAACGCGCCGAGTTCATATCAGGTGCGCGACTAAGATTGTTGTTTGAAGTGTTAAAAATAGGGGCGTCAGCAATACCGCGATTAGTCCCGCCATTGGGGCGATTATCACCGCCTGACATTAAGACATTTCCCGTCTCGGGGATTAACACGGCGGCACTACAAAATGAATCAACGCCTAGCGTGTTTGGCAACGTTGTATGAGAATTGGCACCCGTTCCTAAGTCTGGGTTCCAAACATCATAGAAAAACTGTGCGCCTTGAATACCGTTTTCGTCCGTACCATAGTTCAGCACATTACCTTGAGGCGTCAGGATTGAGTGAATTGCAATGGTTGGCCAGTCAACAACGGGGGTCCAGCGACCTTCATCTTGAGGTTCAGCTTGAACTGGAAAACTGACTAGCGCGCATACTGTACCTGTTGTTACGAGCCATTTTTTTGTTATTGATCGCATCTTACACTCTACCTAATATGAATTTTCTACTAGGAGACAACACAAGCACACACCCATCACCTGAAACTCCTATTTAAGGCACGGTTTAAACGACCAAAGGGGGTAGCTGCTTAAATACTAGCTAAAGCCCTTAAATTTATTTATCGGACGCCCTGTTTTTACGGTATCGCTCATCTGCCTCAGAGAGACTATAATTAGCCGCTAATTTGAAACCGAGCTTGGCCATGCCTTTTGAGTACATCGTTTCGCCACAAACCATTGAAGCAGAGAGTTTTGTTAAGATTCGCGAATTAACGAACCTTGAAGGACTAAACCGTGAGCAGCAGCAAGTTGTTATGCGAATAGTGCATAGCGTTGGCATTCCTGAAGTTGCCGAGCATGTACGCTTCAGTGACGGCGCTTGCGGCAGTGGATTAGCCG
>CALHTA010000043.1 GCA_938038645.1 uncultured Thiotrichaceae bacterium | reverse complement strand
GGTAAGGCAGGAATAAACTTTGATAAGCCTGCGGCTCGTGAGACGCTATTAAACACTCCGGTCATGGAAGGTGGTGGCTCACCGAGATTGCCGGGGCCAGGTTATCCAGGAATTGTGCCACCTCCAGAATTAGTCTTTGGTAGTTTTGAGATAGATAAAGACGGTGTTTGTAAGCATCCAGTGGATTATAGACTGGGTAGAAAGGCATCTCCTGTATCGGGCTACAGTGCTTGCAGTCTAGAGCCTGCCGATTGGAGTAACCCTTCAAACTAATACTGAAAGTGATAGTGTTAAAATAGCTTTAATATCTTCAGCAGATTCGCCGCGCTTTTGTTGCAGCATAGCGTTGCCAATCTGCTCGTTGATATACAGTGCAGCTAAGCGAGTTGACAGTTCAGACTTAAACTCGCCTCTTTTTTTCGCACGTTCAATAATCGTCTCGTAATTGGCTAATATATGCTCGCGGATTTCAGTTGTTATCTCTGCCGTATGTATGCCTAATTGCTCGATACAGTTGCACGAGGCAACGTGCAAGCACCCTGAGGGTAGCTCTTGTTCGCTTTTGTCTTGCAGTGCAATAGCAATGAGTGTTTCTAAAGTTTCCTCAAAGCTTTTATCTCTGTTTAAAAGCGGTTGAAACTGTTCGATTAAAAGCCTGCTGTATGCTGACAGCACCGTATGCTTTAGCCCGTCCTCGCTCCCAAATTCTCGATACACCCCTGGTTTTGAAACGCCTGCACGTTTACAAATCTCATTAAGGGAAACATTCATCGGCCCCTCGGTCCAATAGCTCATCATTGCGATATTAATCACCTGATCACGATCAAGTGTTTTTGGTCTGCCTCTGGGTGGTTTAGTTTGCTTCATTTAATTACCAGTTGGTATTTTATCTTGTGCTAATTATTATGATACTGCATAGTACTTTATATTTAACACCACTATATAGAGGCGTGTAATCTTATGCTAGCAGGACACTTTTCAACCGCTTTGGTCGCCAACCAAAAATTTCCAAAAGGCAGCTTGCTGTTCTTTCTCATTGTTTCACAGTTTCAAGATCTGTTGTGGTTTGTCTTTCACTACCTAGGTCTTGAGCCGACAGGCCCAAGTGATGTGTTTGGAGCGACCTTAGTCAATATGACGGTGGATATGGTTTACAGTCACGACCTACTACCGCAATTAGTTTGGGTGCTAGCAGTCTTTTTGATTGGTAAATTTTGGTTTAAAAGTACTGCAGTTGGTTTGATTGGAGCAGCTTTAATAGTAGGGCATTTCGTATTAGATTTCTTTTCAGGTCATCCTCACCACTTTTTTGGTGCTGACACACATGCTGTAGGCTTGGGCCTTTACGAAACTAACGTCTACTTAGCGATAGCGATTGAAGCCGTGTTCACGGCCGTAGTGCTTTGGTATTTTTTTAGCAGTGAGAAAAAGCAAGGAATTCAGCGAACGACTACCAATAAAATGTCGATTATAGGGTTATTTGTATTTGGAGTGGGCTTCCTCCTGTTCATCGCGACGACTTCGTTTAGGGAGTGGTTCGGCATTCCAGAGCTGAATATGCCCATCAATACCAATGTGCCCACGCTAATAATGACTTATGTAGGGATGATATTGTTCTTAAACTACTTCGTACCTAAGTTTAAAAAGGTTTAAAACAGCTGGGGGATCGTAATGGGTGCTGCAACCTTGCTATATTTCCATTATGGCTTTTTGAGGACGAGCTGAAATGGAAAAGATGACGTTGCACGAACCTGCTCGTGAGATTGATATAATACACCGTACAGAAGTGCTGGTTGTTGGCTCAGGCCCTGGTGGTTTACCAGCGGCCTTAGCTGCTGCGCGTGCTGGGGCTCAAGTAACCTTAGTGGAGCGCTTCGGCTGTTTTGGCGGCAATCTTACCGTGGTGGGGGTTGAAGGCATGCATTGGTATCGTCATGAGCAAACCGTGGAATCAAACGGAATCGCTCGTGAGTTTGAAGAGATGGCTAAGGAAATGGGCGCAGCGGTCCCAGAGTCACAATCTTTATCTTATGAAATTGATTCTGAAGGTTTCAAAATCGTAGCCGATACGCTGGTTATCAACGAACCGAATATACACCCAATGCTACATCGACAATTTGTTGCTCCGATTATGGACGGCAATAGAATTACTGGGATTATTACCGAGTCCAAATCAGGCAGAGAAGCAATTCTGGCTGACCGAGTGATTGATGCGACCGGTGATGCAGATGTGGCAGAGCGTGCCGGTGCAACAACTTTTCTAACGCCTAAGGAAGACATGATGGCTGCTTCGGTCATGTTTCACGTCGCAGGGGTGGATAAGGCTAAATTCATGGATGAAATAAAAGCGGACCCGCAGACTTATAAAGATTGGGGCGGCGGCGGTGAATGGAATATTGAAACCACTGGCAAAGAGGACGATATGTTCTCGCCGTTTCTGTTAAAGCCGTTTAAAAAAGCCATCGAAAAGGGATTGATCCCACCAAACTTAAACACCATCGCAGGCACTTGGGGCGCGATGCACGATACGGGCGAACTGACTTATATGAATTTGGTTCATATGGCCGGTTGTGATGGTACGGATGCAGACTCTTTAACGACGTTTGAAATCGAAGGACGACGTCAGGCAATGTTAGCAATCGAAGCGCTCCGTCATTACAACCCTGGGTGTGATGGAATTCGTTTGAGAAACTTTGGTATGTCGATAGGGATCAGAGATACCCGTAAGGTTGATTGCGAATACAATATGACTGCACAAGATGTGCGGGAACAGGCTCGTTTTGAAGACAGTATTGGAATTTTCCCAGAGTTTATCGACGGCTATGGGATATTGATACTCCCAACCACTGGGCGATACTTTCAGATTCCGTATCGGAATTTGCAACCTAAAGGCATCGAGAACATGTTGGTTTCAGGTCGTTCTACTGGTGGTGATAGAGATAGTCATGCAGCCACTCGAAATATGGCTTGCTGTGCGGTAGCAGGTCAGGGCGCAGGTATTGCCGCGGCTTTGTCGGTGAGGTCGGGTAAACCATTTTCCGAGATTAGCGTAAGAGACATCCAAAAAGAGTTAGGGCGGCAAGGTGCAAGGTATCACTAGTTTTATTGCTTGTTTTGGTAGCGCCTGTCCAGAAAAAATCACTCCCTAGCGTTCATATAATTGATTTAAATGTTAAACAATGTTGAAATCATGAGGTACTATAATTAAGCGATTGTATGTGCTATTAATAAATGTCCCAAATTCTCAAAAAAGGTATAACTTATGAGTAAAAAAATATTTACAACTATTCTTCCTGCAGCGCTACTTGCTGGTTTATTCTCAATGAACGTTCAAGCACATAGCGGCGACGGCGCACATGTTGTAGTAAGCTCTAGCGGTCCTGTTATGTCATCTGCAGGTTGCGTTACATCAAGTGGATCAGGTTCAGGTTCAGAAGCTTGTGGCGGCGGTGAAATGGCTAAAACTGAAATGGCAGCTCCTGCAGCAGAAGCTGCTCCAGCGGCTGAAGCAGCACCTAAAGCTATGGCTCCAGCAGCAATGGCACCAAAAGCTATGGGTTCTGCACACTCACATGCTGCAAACCACTGCACAAACTCTATGGTGCACACTCACGCAGCACCAAGTGGACATAAGCACAGCTACAGCTGCAAAATGGCTAAACCACGCCAGATGGCTAAGTAATTTAAATAATTACTAGTTGAAAAATGGGGCCAGTTTGTGAGTAACATCATGAACTGGCCCCTTTTTTTAAGCGCTTTTAAGAATGATCAATCGAATAACCGGCGTAGCTAACGCCAGATAAGTAGGCCATATCACGCTTCCAAGTGGCTAAGTCGTCTTTAGTAAACTGGTTCAAGTGGTTATGACCACACGCTCTAGCCATCACCTGCATAAGCTCAGTAGAAGCGCTGAAGAAATTGGCTAACTGCTGAGAAGATTTCTCAACATTGAGCCGCTGGCGTAAATCAGCTTTTTGTGTCGCTATACCCGCAGGGCAGTTGTTAGAGTTGCACATACGCGCAGCCACACAGCCTATTGATTGCATTGCACTGTTAGAAACAGCAACACCATCAGCACCTAGAGCCATCGCTTTGACAAAATCAATCGGCACGCGAAGACCGCCGGTAATAATCAGCGTTACACGTCCGCTGGCACCCTGTTCATCAAGATAACGTCGTGCACGTGCTAAAGCTGGAATTGTTGGCACGCTAATATGATCACGGAACATTTCTGGAGCCGCACCAGTGCCGCCGCCACGTCCGTCTAAGATGATGTAATCGGCTGAAGCGTCGAGCGCAAACTGTATATCACGCTCGATATGATTGGCGCTGAGCTTAAAACCAACAGGGACTCCGCCACTAACTTCGCGAACTCGATCAGCGAAGCGTTTGAAGTCTGCCACTGACGATAAGTCTTTAAACGTAGGGGGTGAAATTGCGGCTTCACCTTCGGGGATGCCGCGTACTTCAGAAATCTTACCTTTGTTTTTATTCCCAGGGAGATGTCCCCCAGTCCCTGTTTTTGCACCCTGACCACCCTTGAAGTGGAAGGCTTGTACGCGTTCTAGTAACTCTTCTTTGTAGCCAAACTCAGCGCTGGCGAGCTCATAAAAATAGCGTGTGTTAGCCGCTTGCTCTTCTGGAAGCATGCCGCCTTCACCTGAACAAATACCGGTTCCAGCCATTTCTGCACCCCGTGCCATGGCCGTTTTAGCTTCTTCAGATAACGCGCCAAAACTCATATCAGACACAAACAATGGAATGTCTAGCTCAAGAGGTCTCTTTGCCTCTGGGCCAATAATCAGCTTTGTTCCAACAGCTTGATCTTCTAGTAAAGGCTTGCGTGCCATTTGCGCAGCCATTATCTGGAGATCATCCCAATGAGGCAGCACGTTTCTTGGAACGCCCATAGAAGTCATTGGGCCGTGGTGCCCCATTTTTGATAATCCGTCACGCGCTAGCTGGTGGATAAACGCGACGGTAGGCTCTTCCGGAGTCGGAGTTGCAACGGGTGCTGCATCAATCCCTACATTGACAGCCAGTCCAGGCCCTTCTTGACCGACTTGTTCAGCAGTGAATTGCTTATGCGTGCCATCACAAAAAGGTGTGTTGGCGCTGTGTTTACAGGCGCAAAGATAAGCATCACCATCTTCTTCGGCGGTAAACTCTTTAGGCTTAAATTCG
>CALHTA010000042.1 GCA_938038645.1 uncultured Thiotrichaceae bacterium | reverse complement strand
ATTTTGAAATCGGCTCCAGTGCCTGAGGCGGATTGGGTGTTTGATGAAAGCGTCGATCTTTCTAAGTGGGTTCCAGATGGGGTTCAGCGGTTTTAACGCCGCAATGGAAATAGATCATTTAATTCGCTCAGTCAGCTTTGCTGAAATCGTTCGCCGAATCAAACAATCTATTCCCACCGCTACTTCATTAAGATTTACGCTTCGCCGTGTTTTGCTAGATCTAGCCATGTTGAAACTACGGTATCAGGGTTTAGAGACACGCTGTCTATGCCTTGATCCATTAGCCATTCCGCTAAATCGGCATGATCTGAGGGGCCTTGGCCGCAAATACCGACGTACTTGCCCTGCTTCTTACAAGCTTCGATAGCCATTTTTAACATGGCTTTAACCGCGGGGTTTCTTTCGTCGAATGCATCAGCGACTAATGCTGAGTCTCGATCTAAACCAAGGGTTAGCTGTGTCATATCGTTAGAGCCGATTGAGAAGCCATCGAAGTACTCTAGGAACTGTTCTGCTAGCACGGCGTTTGAAGGTAGCTCACACATCATGATGTGACGTAAGCCGTTTTCACCACGACCCAAACCGTTAACTGCCAATAGGTCTGTCACTGACTTCGCTTCTTCTAGGGTTCTAACAAATGGGACCATGACTTCAACATTGTCAAAGCCCATGGTGTTGCGAACACGCTTAATAGCTTCGCACTCCATTTCAAAACAGCTGCGAAATTCTGGGTCGATGTAACGAGCAGCACCACGGAATCCGATCATTGGATTCTCTTCGTCAGGCTCGTAGCCTTCACCTGCAATTAGATTGGCGTACTCGTTTGATTTAAAGTCGGACATTCTTAGTATGACAGGTTTAGGATAAAACGCGGCAGCAATACTTGAAACACCTTCAACAATCTTTGTTATGAAGAATTCTTTAGGACTTTCATAGGCATCCGTGCGTCTCTTAATAACTTGCTGTAGCTCAGGTGTCTGCTTTTCTAGCTCTAATAGGGCACGCGGGTGGATTCCAATCATGTTATTAATGATGAATTCCATACGGGCTAAACCAACGCCTTTATTAGGAATCTGGCAGAAATCAAAGGCACGATCAGGGTTGCCTACATTCATCATCACTTTCAACGACAAATCAGGCATGTCTTGTAATTCGGTACGTTTGATGTCAAATGGAATCAATCCATCGTAGACAAAGCCAGTGTCACCTTCAGCACAGGATACGGTTACATCAGCGCCATCATTGATCTTGCGAGTGGCATCGCCACAGCCAACAACTGCAGGTACACCCAGCTCTCTTGCGATGATTGCTGCGTGACAAGTACGTCCACCGCGATTCGTTACGATTGCTGAAGCGCGCTTCATAATCGGCTCCCAATCAGGGTCGGTCATATCCGTCACTAAAACATCACCCGGTTTGATTTGGTCCATATCATCAATGCTCATGATGATCTTGGCAGTACCTGAACCAATTTTAGAGCCTATCGAACGACCTTCAATTAATGAGGAAGATTTCCCTTTTAAATCATATCGTTCCATGATATTACTAGATTGACTCTGAACTGTTTCAGGCCGAGCTTGAACAATGTAAAGCTCACCGTCAGTACCATCAAGCGCCCATTCAATATCCATTGGGCGTTTGTAGTGCTGTTCAATAACCATTGCTTGCTTGGCTAGGGACTCAACCTGAGCGTCCGTTATGCAAAATTGACTACTTTTTTCAGCGGGAATATCAATCACTTCAACCGGATCGTCACCCTCTTTCGAATAAACCATTTGAATCAGTTTACTGCCGAGCGTGCGGCGAAGTACTGCTGGCTTGCCAGCGGCTAAAGTATCTTTATGAACGTAAAACTCATCGGGGTTAACCGCACCCTGCACGACCATTTCACCCAAGCCATAACTACCGGTAATGAATACAACTTTGTCAAAACCAGACTCAGTGTCTAAGGTAAACATGACGCCACTGGCTGCAATATCAGAGCGAACCATTTTTTGGATGCCGGCCGATAATGCAACTAAGCTGTGATCAAACCCTTGGTGCACACGATATGAAATCGCTCTGTCATTAAATAGCGAAGCAAATACCTTGCGAATCGCCATTTTTATATCAGCTAAACCGTGGACATTAAGATAGGTTTCTTGTTGCCCAGCAAAAGAGGCATCAGGTAAATCTTCAGCCGTTGCCGATGAGCGCACCGCCCAAGTCACTTCAGTGCCATATTCTTCTTCTAACTTGGCATAGGCATCATCGATGCCTTGTTCAAATTCAGGCTGAAGCGGGATACTCATAATCCAGTCGCGAATTTGCGCGCCCGCTTTGCCTAATTCAAGAATATTATCGACATCAAGATTATCCAGTACTTCATTGATTCGATTACCTAAACCTTCATGCTCAAGGAATTCTCTGTAGGCTTCTGAAGTGGTCGCAAAGCCACCGGGTACCTTGACCCCTAGGTTAGTTAAATTACCAATCATTTCACCTAAGGAGGCATTTTTTCCACCAACTTGGTCTATATCATTAATACCTAGTTGGTTAAGCCAAATAATATACTGCTTCATGATGTACCTTTCGTTAGAAATTGGACGTGCATAAAAATTAGTGAGTCGTGTTTTGTATAAAAAGCGTTAAGCAATTTGTTTAGACGTTCGATATATCCTGACAATCTGTGTTGCCAGTTCCTCAACTGACTGAGAAGTCACATCAAGGGGCGTTAAAGAATGTCTATCGTAAAAATCCATCGCCATTTTAATTTCAGAAGCGCAGACAGGCATTGAAGCATATCGACTGCCAGGGCGGCGTTTCTCGCGAATGTGGTGGAGTCGTTGAGGACTAATCGTGGTCACGATTAACTTTTCACGGAATTTGAGGAGTTCTTTAGGAAACACATGCTTATCAAAATCATCATCTGTTAAAGGATAGTTTGCCGCCTTAATTCCATACTTCAGGGCGAGGTAAAGACAGGTCGGTGTTTTCCCAGAGCGAGAAACGCCCACCATGATCACATCAGCTTCATCCAGCCCTTTCAAAACCATTGCGTCATCATGCGCTAAAGTGTAATTAACCGCGTCAATACGATCATCATATTGTCTTTCGTTGGTTAAACCATGCATAAGGCCTGATTCACGCCTCGGATTTACTCCTAAGTTTGCAGCAATCTTATCGAGGTAATTATCAAATAATTCATAATAATTAGCATTAACTTTAGCCAAAGTTTTATTGATTTCACGCTTCGCCATCGTCGCAAAAACTAACGGTCTAACCGCTTGACCTTCGGCGTCTTGGTTAATTTGATTAACGAGAGTTTCTGCCTTTTCGATGGTATCTATGAATGGGTGGTAGCGTTTAGTAAATTTAAACTGCGGGAATTGAGACAGCAAACTATTACCCAGCTCATCTGCCGTGATCCCGGTACTCTCTGATATAAAATAAACATCGCATTGCATGATTGCTGCATTCCTTAAAGGCTTATAATGTACATTTATTGCAAGATGCTAACATAAGCAAATCTAACTGATGACCGGAAGGAGTAAATAGTGAATATTCAGCTACGTTATACAGACCTAGGAAATGGAATTATTCATTTAGACGCGGAATATTTACAGCCTGGAATCGCATCGGTTTACCTAATTATAGAAAATGGTGAATGTGCCGTGATCGAAACGGGCACTTGCCATACGGTCCCCTTCATCTTAAAGACGCTCACTGAGTTTGGGCTTAATGCTAGCTCAGTACGATATGTCATACCCACCCACGTCCATCTTGATCATGCCGGTGGCGTTGGCTTGCTAATGCAGGAATGTCCAAACGCACAGCTTATTGTGCATCCCTTTGGCGCTCGCCACATGATTGACCCAGCCAAACTGTCAGCTGGCGCCAAATCAGTCTATGGGGAGGAAGCCTTTCAACGTTTGTATGGCGAATTACTCCCAGTTGATGCAGAAAGAGTCATTGAGGCTCCGGATAACTTTGAAATAGAACTTTCTAACAGGCGCTTGCGCTTCTATGACACTCCTGGGCACGCCAAACACCACTTTTGTGTTCATGATTTACAAAGTAACAATATTTTTTCTGGAGATACCTTCGGAATTGCCTATCCTCCAGTCAGTATAGACTCTGAGCCTTTCATCTTTGTGACTACGACCCCAGTTCAATTTGACCCTGATGCCCTACTCAATAGCATTAATAGATTGGTAAGCATTAAAGCGGATGCATTTAATTTGACTCATTTTGGACAGATTAAACCTTCTGAACTGGTTATTGATCAGTTGAAAACAAGCATTGATGCCTTTGTTTCCATAACTATGGATTCTCGGGATATTAAAGAGAATCGTGTTGAAGTTATTGACCAAAAAATCCAACAATATCTTCTCAATAAATATCATCAACTGGGTGGCAAAAAATCAGATAAAGACTTCCTTGCAGTGGTTGCAATGGACAGTAAGCTTAATGCACAGGGCCTTGACTTTTGGCTTACAAAACAGGCTTAGAAGCGTTTTATTAGTTTAATATATAAACAATTGATAGCTAATCATCAATTTATCGTATTAATTTTAACCACCAGCGAACCTTATCTCTATTTGTATCCTCTTACCTGTTGAAGGCACAGGTAAGTGCCGGATACTAAATAATAAACATCTATATATATGGAGATAATGATGCTTAAATCCCTCAGTCTAATCAGCGTCAGCGCGATAACATTACTAGCAACGACACAGGCCCATAGCCATGTGATTTGCGCCCCTAATAATCCACAGGTCAATATTGGGCATCAGCACAATCAAGCCTACACTGTTCCGCGTATACAGCCAGTTGTACAACACGTTGTGACTAGAAACGTTCAGCAAAACCATAATCAGCAGAAACATTTACAGGCACAAAGAGCGCGTCAGCAAAAGGCTTTAGCCAATCAACGCCGAATTAATCAACAGCGACGTCAACAGGCACAAAGAGCTCAGCAGCAAGCCGCTGCCAGAAAAGCACAGCTGATTAGACAGCAGCAAGCAGCCGCGCAACAAGCTAGAGCCGCAAGACAGCGGGCTGCATTACAAGCCGCTCGTCAGAGAACGGCTGCTCCTAGAGTTGTTTATCAACAGCCTGTTCAACAAGTCGTTTATCGTCAAGTAGCGCAACAACCAGTGACGCACTATCACGCGCCACAGCCCGTTGTTCACTCAAGACCAGCAGTCAGGCAGTATGCGCCTGCACGCACTTCAATATCATTTCAAATCAACACAGGCAGTCGTTCACACAACCATGCACGACGTCATGTTCACAGAACTCAGCGCCCTTCACGAGTACTACATTTCCCACAGCAGCCCCGTCGAGTTGTACATAAGAGAACGCACCAAAA
>CALHTA010000041.1 GCA_938038645.1 uncultured Thiotrichaceae bacterium | reverse complement strand
CCAATGCCATCAGAAACGGAAGTAGATGCACCTGATTTGCCTAGCATGGAAACAACTTGGGCGTTTCCTGTGCGAATAGCGATTTGCATTGGCGTGCCTTTAGGGCTTCCCACATTGGCATCTGCGCCGTATTCAAGCAGCATTTTAACGATGCTTGTTTGGCCACGAGTAATTGCGGTGTGTAGCATTTGTCCTTCAGGGCCATTGCTGTTTGGGTTAGCTCTGTGTCTCAGCAAGAGTTGCGCTAAACCAGGCTGACCGTTAGCAATCGCTAAGTATAGGGCTGAGCCTTGAGGGCCGCCTGAGTTTGCATCGCCAGAGTATTCGAGAAGTTTTTGAGTTAAACCTGCATTGCCACTGGCAACGGCCATATAAACGGCACTCCCTTGTGGACCCACCTGGCTAGGGTTTGCACCATTTTTTAGGAGCAAGTCGATAGTGGGTTGATGACCTTTCTGAATAGCAAGATGTAAAGGGGCGCTTCGGTTGCTATTGGCGAGATTGGTATCGGCTCCGTATAAAACGAGCTCGTCAGCGATGTCGTAATGGCCGCGCCTTATTGCGGTATATAAAACGGGTTCGCCATTGCCGCCGGTGTAGTCTGCGTCGGCACCCATCTTCAGGAATCGATCAGCTTCTTTCATGTTACCTGCGTTCATATTGTCAGCGAACGCTTTTGACACAACGAGACCGCCGTTAGGTCTGCTTGGTACGGCTCTACGTTGTAGTGTTCTTTTTGTGGAACTGTAAACTGGGGAACCTGGGCTCGCTGCTGCGGATTCTGTAGAACCTGTTGAAGCTGAGCCAGTACTTGCCTGCGGGCTTGCTTCAGGAGTTGGAGTCAACGCGGAGGGCGTTGATGATAAGGTGGATGCGGCACCACCACACCCTGACAGTAGAATTGCTGTGGGAACTGCAATCACTGACATGAGTCTTATTAAATTCATGAGTTGACCCTTTCCATAGTAGTCTATTCTTTGTACGTCCAATATAGCTTAAACCTACAGTGCTTGTAAGCATTTGTTAGCCGAATAGGGCGTGAGTGTTTATTTTTAGATCAATAAATCTTGTCGAAGATGAAGAAGTCCATTCATTGTCGCTGCGACCAGGGTACTTCCCCCTCTAGAGCCAAGCATTGTGATGCAAGGAATGCCGAGTTGGGTGTGATTCTCCCAAAGATATTGCTTGGCTTCAACTGCACCAATATAACCTCGTGGCATACCAATAATCAAACCAGGTTTCTTAATATCACCTCGTTCTATTAGCTCCATTAGACGAAGTAATGCAGTCGCTTCGTTACCAATTAAGACAATGCTGCCTTCAGTATAACGCTTCCAGTTTTCTACTGAAACCATTGCTCGAGTGAGCTTTTTAGATTTTGCTTGAGAGATAACATTGGGCCTATCGATAAGGCAGATAGGTTCCTTTCGAAGGTATTCAGTTTTAAGGCCTTCCACCACCATCCCGGTGTCGCAGAGAATATTGGCGTTTTTCTTTAGCGCGACAAGCCCTGCTTGAATGGCGTTTTCACTAAACCTAGCCTCCTCGATCAGGCCGTCGTCACCATAGGCATAAACCATTCTAACCAGTAGTTGCTGCACGGGATCGCTAGGGTCAGTTAAGCCTTTTGCTTCACGAATAGACTGGATTGAGGCTGCCTGGATAAGCTTTGGGTCACGTTCAAATTTGATCATAGGCCGTTATTTTTGAGTATACGCCCGTGTAGGGGCTTAGGTGTATGCGGCTGATTATAGTCCAGCGAGAGATAGCGTCAAAGGGTGACAACGATAATTGGTTGGGGCAAATGTTGACAGTGTGACAATTAATGTCTGGAAATGACTAGGAAAATGCAGATATAAAAATATGTTCGTTTTTGGTTTTTATTATAAAAAACAATGTCTTGAGTGCTTTATTAGAAACTTGGCATCTACTTTGCAGGTACTTAAACATAACAACAAAAGAAGAATCATAATAAAAATTACAAGCCCCGAGATGAAGAGCGGATTAGCAATAACAAAAATAATCACACCGCCAATCTCAACCCCAGTGCCCGGATCTTTCCCCGGTGAAGGGCACACCTTATAACAGAATTTACCAGCAAGCCCCTCGAGATTTTGAGCGATGTAGGAATAATTAAAATAAAATCATCGCCGATCTTAACCCCTACGTTCTTTGCTTCCCCCGGCAAAGGACGTTTTTTATTTGTGACCTGACTAAGGTCGATGCTCTGTCCCTGAGCATCTTTGGCAATGGCAAAGCATCCTTACTCTGTCCGTTGCTCTAGTTCCTTAAGATGGTTTAATCTTAAGGCTACTTGAGAAATCTTGCCACCCGTTACGGATAGCAAGATAACTTCTGCTTACCAGCTGTATACGATAGTGAAAAATAACCTTTTGTCGCTATTTATGCACCCTGTAAGCTAGACAAATCAGCAACTTGCAGGAACATGCCGCGTAATGAGTTTAACAGTGCTAAACGATTTTGCTTTAACGACTCGTCGTCACTCATAATCATCACACCATCAAAAAATGCATCGACTTCAGGTCGAATAGCGGCTAATGAACTTAGGGCTTGAGTATAGTCTTTGTCAGCTAATAAAGGTTTAAGATTGTCCTGTTGCTTTGCAATTGCGTCAAACAACGCCTGTTCCTGAGCCTCTACAAATATCCCAGTATCGACAGTGTCAGGGGGTGTTTTGCCATCAAGTTTCTTCAACAGATTCGCTATGCGCTTATTGGCGGCGGCTAATGGCACCGCTTCAGGTAATGTTTTGAAAGTGCTAACGGCTTTTACGCGTTGCTCAAAGTCTAGCGGCGACTCAACGTGCATTGCTGATACGGCATCAATCACATCGTGACTCACGCCTTGGTCTTGGTAATAAGCACGCAGCCGTTCCATGATGTATTGGTAAGTCGGATCAATCGCTGCACTCGCGTCAACTTTATCTTTGAGCGTGTCGCCAGATTTTTCTAATAACGTGCGAAGGTCAACAGTCAGCTTGCCTTCGATAATGATGCGAAGCACGCCTAAAGATGCACGGCGTAGGGCAAATGGGTCTTTGGTTCCAGTAGGCTTTTGGCCGATTGCATAGATACCAAGAATCGTGTCGAGCTTGTCTGCCAGTGAAAGGATTTTTCCCGTCATATAGCTAGGAATATCATCACCGGCAAAACCTGGTTTATATTGCTCTTCGATCGCATAAGCGACTTCTTCAGGTTCGCCATCATTGAGTGCGTAGTAGCGCCCCATAATGCCTTGAAGGTCACTGAATTCGAGAACCATATCGCTGCTTAAATCACACTTACTGAGTTTAGCTGCGCGGGTAGCGTACTCGACATTTTCACCAAGTTGTTCTGCAATAAATCCAGAAAGTTCTGCAACGCGTTCGGTCTTTTCAAACGATGTTCCAAGCTTCTGTTGGAAAACGATTTTCTTAGTGTCTTCTCTAAATGACTCTAATGATTTTTTGCAATCTTGTTCCCAAAAGAATGCGGCATCGCTAAAGCGTGGGCGAATGACGCGTTCGTTCCCGTCGCGCACCACGTCAGGGTCACTGCTTTCAATGTTACTAATCGTGATGAAGTAAGGCATTAATTTGCCATTATCTTCTACGACGGGGAAATACTTTTGGTGGTCCTGCATACTGCTAATGAGGCATTCCTGCGGTACTTCTAAGAATTCTGCACCAAAGCAGCCGCCCACAGCCATCGGCCATTCCACAAGATTGGTGACTTCATCTAGCAGGCTTTCTTCAATAACTGCCTGCCCGCCTAGTGTTTTTGCACAGGCTTCTGCTTGTTGACGCACGGTTTCTTTGCGCTGCTGCTGATCGACTAAAACGTAGGCTTGTTTTAGTGACTCAACATA
>CALHTA010000040.1 GCA_938038645.1 uncultured Thiotrichaceae bacterium | reverse complement strand
TAAAGCTCGGCTAAGCGTTGGGTATTTTCCTTGCTAAAGCTCATTGACTCGCCAGAGCAATTTAAATCTAAGTCACATTTAATAGTGACTAGCTCATACGAAAGCGGCAGGCGAGGAATCGCTTCGCGTAAATATTCGCCGACCTTGCCTTTAAAGCTGTCAGCGTTGGCAATAATATTTTCTAAGGTGCCGTATTCTGCGAGCCACTTAACCGCGGTCTTAGGTCCTACTTTGTCAACACCAGGAATGTTATCGACCTTGTCACCCATCAGGGTTAAATAATCTTTAATCTGATCAGGTCGCACGCCGTATTTATCAATAACGCCTTGAACATCATGAAAGCTATTAGACATTGTATTGATGAGACTGACACGCTCGTTAACTAGCTGCGCCATGTCTTTATCACCGGTCGAGATGATGACATCACCATCATAGCCTGTCGCTAGGGTGCCGATGACATCATCCGCCTCAACGTCGGGTATCACTAGCATTGGGTAACCTTGGGCGAGAACTATTTCATGAAGCGGCTCTATTTGATAACGCAGCTCTTCAGGCATCGGTGGGCGAGTGGCTTTGTACTCCGGGTAAAGGTCGTTGCGGAAAGTTTTTCCCTTAGCGTCAAATACGACAGCCATATGCTCTGGCTCGTAGGTTTTCCGCAAGCTATCCAGCATATTTAATACCCCATGTATGGCATTAGTTTGATTGCCTTGGGGGTTAGTCAGCGTGTTAGGTAATCCGAAAAATGCACGAAACAGATAGGAGGAACCATCAACGAGAATGAGCGGCTTTTTGGGATTTTTATCTGACATGGTTGTTTGGTATGATGTCTGGAAATAATAGAGTGAGTATAAGCGATGTCCGCACAAGTAACAGCCCCTGTTCTTCCTGAGATTATTTATCCTGCGACGGCAAAGATTGAATCGTTGCGTCCGGTCTACTCTCCTGAGCAGAAAGTGGAAGTTAAAGCGAAGATAAAAAAATTGCTGAAAGAGCAAGATGCGGTGTTGATTGCTCACTATTATGTCGATCGTGAGCTGCAAGAGTTAGCTGAAGAAACAGGCGGCTATGTGTCAGATTCTTTGGATATGGCTAAGTTTGGTAATGAACATCCAGCAAAGACTTTGATTGTCGCTGGTGTGCGCTTTATGGGTGAAACAGCAAAAATACTGACCCCTGAAAAACGCGTTTTAATGCCGACCTTGGAAGCTGAATGTTCTTTGGACTTGAGCTGTAAGATTGAAGACTTCGGGCCGTTTTGTGATGATCATCCTGATCACACTGTTGTGGTTTACGCAAATACCAGTGCAGCGGTTAAGGCGCGCGCTGACTATGTCGTTACGTCAGGAATAGCATTGGACTTGGTTTCTTGGCTTGCAGATCAAGGTAAAAAGATTTTGTGGGCGCCAGATCGTCACTTGGGTAATTACATTCAACGAGCCACACAGGTGGAAATGATTCGTTGGCAGGGTGCTTGTATCGTGCATGACGAATTTAAATCCCGTGCTTTGGGTGCGGCAATTGAACAATATCCTGACGCGGCGGTACTAGTACATCCTGAGTCACCGACGGATGTCATTGCTTTGGCGGACGTGGTTGGCTCGACGACCCAGATTATTGAAGCGGCTAAGCGTCTTCCTAATAAGCAGTTTATCGTGGCAACTGACAAAGGCATCTTCTATAAAATGAAGAAGGCTGCGCCTGATAAAGAATTTATTGAAGCACCTACCAATGGAGCAGGTGGAACGTGTAAGAGCTGCGCGCATTGTCCTTGGATGGCAATGAACGGTCTGGATAACTTGCTGTCTGTATTAGAAAATGGAAATAACGAAATCTTTGTCGATGAGGAGGTGCGTATCAAAGCATTACGTTCCACTCAAAGGATGTTAGACTTTGCCCGCGATCGTGATGCAGGAAAGTTAGACACTTAAGGCATGTGTTAGATAGACTGAATGATCGTTGTAACTAATCGAAAAAATAATTAGAAAGAGTGTAATAGCCCGATGGAATCGGGCTAACTGCATGATTAAAGGAATAATAATTAAATGCGTTTACTAAAAGATATCCTTCTTTATCTGTTTTTCTTCGGCATGATGGGGTTTGCAGCCTTGTCTTATATGCTGCACTCCAAAGGAAAAGAAGTATCCCGTTCATCATCTACCGTACCCGTTGAGCAAACTATTGGCTCTACCGCTGGCAGCAATGCTACCGGTAATGCTTCAGGCAGTTCTGTGGTGAGCAAGTCGGAACCGGTTACAGGTGTAATTGATCGCAGCGGCGAGGTAGCGGTACCTAACGAAGGGAAGCAGCCTACGAAAGCATTGCCTGAAGTGGTACCTGTCGAGGGTGACACCACCGGCTTTAAGCGTGCGGGTAAAATCATGGGTATCAACACGGCTGATATCAAAGAAGATACTTCCAGTGTGCAATTCGTTGATTTGTTTAAATCCTCAATTCCTTTTTCTGAAACCTCGCCTTGGGGTAGTGGGAAGGATGTTGTTTATGATGCAAATGGCTGGCCGACTGACCTTAAAGGTGGTCAGGCGCTAACAAAATTCTTAAACCGATTGCCAGCCGGTACGGTGCCTGATGGTTTCTATACCGTACTTTATGATGGGAAAGGCACCATGCATTATGGAAATGATGCTGCGTTAGTTGCCCACCGTCCGGGTATGGACATCATTGAAATCAAGGCGGGTGAAGATAAAATATTGAATGCTTCCTTGAGCGTCAAAGA
>CALHTA010000039.1 GCA_938038645.1 uncultured Thiotrichaceae bacterium | reverse complement strand
CCACCTGATCCCATCTCGAACTCAGTAGTGAAAAGTGTCATCGCCGATGATAGTGTGGGGTTTCCCCATGTGAAAGTAGGTCATTACCAGGTTTTTATCTAAGACCCCGATACAGCGATTGCTGGTCGGGGTTTTTTTATGCCTGGAATAAAGGGAGCGGTCACAATCAGGATGTAAACCGATAAGTTGATGGAATCAAAACGATGGAGTCACAGCGTAATAGCAAGAATTGAAAATAAAACCCAAATAAAGAGGTGAATTAAACTCCACCGATAGTATCGTCTAATTAATAACTTGATTGGGATGCTTGAGATTATAAGTGGTCTTGAGTCATTCGGTTTATCAATATTGTGGGTGTTTGTTTGTTCGTATTCAAAATCAAGCTCACCCTCAATTACTTGTTCTGCAGCATCTCTTGCTAATAAAAGCTCCTGTGAATCGAGCTTCCCGTTTCCATCTTTGTCAAATCTATTTAAGAGGCTATATTGATCATTCTTCCAATGCGACAATAGCCCTAAGGTGGCTGATCTTTTCTGGGCGTCAGTTCTGTGATAATTAGTGCTTGAAATCATTCCGAGAACATAAACTGTCTCGCCTGGGAAGATACCCCGAAACCATTTTTGCTGACGATCATGAAGAGGGGTAATAATTTCAGCTCCTTTTGGATCAATCATACAATGTCCAAGATCGTCTTCAAGCATAAAATAATCTTTACTAGTGACGTTGAAACGTCGGAACCAAACTACAGGAGGTAAATCGAACGGACCAGCGCTCATTGATCCTGGAAATGGCATCGCTTTGACATTTAAACTTACATATCCTTGTGCAGCCGAACTAAGCATACTTGTAGGGGTATCACTAAGTGTTCTATAGCGCTGGAATAGTAATAAAGATGCGACAAGTGAGCTAACTGCAAAAACGCAGAGTAGCAATGAAAGATTACTTGCCGGTGTGAAAAATAGTATGCTTACAACAACAATTGGGTAGGATAAAGAGCTAAATGTAGCAACTAGTTTTTGAAGAAACACAGTTTGTACTAAATCTGAAATTGTTCAGCGACTGAAATGTTCTCGAGCTCATCAAGTTTGAATTCCATGAGTTCAAAAGCCTCAAAACTAAATAAATTTGCCACAATATTGTCAGGAAACATTTCCCTTCGTGTATTCATAATTGCAGCAGACTCATTGTAAAACTCGCGACGGTCTGAGATGCTTTCTTCCAGTGATGTTATGCGCGTTTGAAGGCGGAGGAATGCATCACTCGCTTTTAATTCAGGATAATCTTCAGCTACTGAAAATAGATTAATTAAACTATTCTCTAGTTTATGCTCTGCGTTGCCTAATGCTTGCAAATCTCCGGTTTGAAGTGCCGCTTCCGCATTTTGTCTTGCTGCAATAACGCGAACTAGCGTTTCCTGTTCATATTGCATGTGTTGTTTGCAAGTATCAATTAACTTTGGAAGTTCGCTATTACGTTGCTTTAGAAGAATATCAATATTGCTCCATGACTTCTTAGCATTATTCTTTAAGGTAACAAGCTGATTAAAAATCGCGATGCCCCAAGCAAATGGAGCGACGATAAGGGCTGTAAAAACGATTAGTCCGACATTCATAAGGCGATGACTCTTGATATTATGCAGTGACTAAACTTTATCAATGAATGTCGTTAAGGTCATATTTTCCAGATAATAGGAAAATGCAGATACTATGAATAATTATTTAATAAAGAATCAGAGAAATTTAACAGCGCCTTCAATTGGAAAAGCCAAAATGACATTAAAACTGGTATTGCCAATGTAAAAACAAACCCTGTGTAGAACATTATGTTCTAAACAGGGCTGTTAAGGTGTTTCAATAAAATTTGCTTTAGTGAGCAATGCGTTTTAACTGGGCATCAATCAAGTCTTCGTAAAGCGTGTCATCATTACCAGCATAAACCATTGCAGAAGCTAGTTTGCTCGCTAAAATCGCATATTTGACCTTTTCCGGTAGGCGATTAATTCTATCGTGAAGCTTAGGATTGTCTTGAATCATAGCTGGCATGTGTGATCGTAGTGCTGCTAAATGATCAGGTAGAGAACACCTTTCTGGATTCGATTGAAAGAACTCAAACATTCGTGCGTAGTGCTGATTAATTTCACGGCTTATTTGGGTTGATAAGTCGGTATAGGTAATCGCTCCATCAAGTGCCTTGTAGCGTTGTAGAATTGCCCTAGCTTCTTGCTCCGCCATACGATTTAGAATGTCCATGACATCCGCAACATACTCTTCTTTGCAGTCTAGGAACTCTTCATCACTAAACATAAGGTTTGCAATGATTTCGTAAGATGAAGAGATAACGCCACATTTATTAGCAGATGCATCACGCATGATAATCACGCCGTTTTGTTGAAGAGTCGCCCGTGCATCAGGGGTAATAAATGAATTAGCCCCTTCAATAATAACTTTGGAAGATGGCGTGCCGTCTTTTGTTAAGAAACGATCAACGGTACTGCTATCAATAGTCTCCGG
>CALHTA010000038.1 GCA_938038645.1 uncultured Thiotrichaceae bacterium | reverse complement strand
CAGTCAATGGATGCAAAGCCTGTTTTAGAAGGGTGGGAAAGTAACCAGTTGTGGATGGCTCATGCTGCAATAACAACGCCAAATGGGCACTTGCATGAACAGCGGTTTGCACGAGGAGGGATTAATCAAGCGGGTATCACGGTTGCAACTCGTCAAGACCTTAAGAGGCAGAAAAACACAAACTTCTCTGCTTGGATTGACGATTGGTCGTGGTTAGCAAGCAGCAGCAATCCTTTTCCTTCAGAGCTTAGTTTTGCTATTGGTGAAACTCAATTAAGTGCCACTTTAAATAGCGTTACCCCTTGGGTGCTCAATGGTGAAAAGGGTTACAGCCAAAAGTCTGGTCAAGGCCAAGCAAGTTATTACTACAGTCAGCCGCACATTATCGTTGAGGGATCTGTATTTCACAAAGGCGAGTCAATTGCATTAAAAGGCAAAGCTTGGTTGGATCGTGAATGGAGTTCGCAGCCTTTATCACCTAATCAACTAGGGTGGGATTGGTTTTCCCTTCACTTAAGCGGCGGTGCAGCTCTAATGGTGTACCGTTTAAGGCAAACTGATGGCAAGCATTGGCTGAGTGGTAGTTGGATTGAACCGGATGGTCGTAGTAAACCACTAGGACAAGACGATATTGCGCTTAAAGTGCTGGAAAAGCGTTGGGTCAAAGTCGGAGAGAAGAAAGTGGAGCTCCCCCTTAGTTGGCAAATTGAGCTGCCAAACTTGAGCAAACAATGGAAAGTGGAAGCGCTCTATGATCAGCAGTGGATGGATACACAGTTCCCTTATTGGGAAGGCGTGGTGAAAGTAGATGGTGGTAAAAACGGGGCAGGTTATATGGAACTAACAGGCTACCCCATTACTGAATAGTTATTACTTGGCAGTTAGCGCCATGCCATCGAACTCAATGCCAATCCATCCATTCGCCATAAAGCTACGGATGTTACTGTGGTCAGATGCGTCAGGGTTTTTTAATACGTCATCTCGGTAATATTTGCCAAAGCAGGCTAACGTTTGATCAGCGTCAAGTGATTGCAGCTGAGCAAACGCAAAGATTTTACAAGAACCATTATTTTCATCGGCAGCGTTGTTAACATCGCCATTCGTAAACGCCGTAGGGGTGAAATGATATTCGGTTTCGATAACAGACATAGTGTCATCAAACTCAATGGTTTCTGGTTCGCTGCGTAGCGTTTTTAAGAACTGTTCAAGAGTCATTTTTGAGGCTCATCTGATGTGGTTTTCAGGAGTGCATAGCTTAGCATAGGCGCTAAAATGGTTTGAATGAGTTTCTGAACCATCGCTGGGTTCTTGTTGTCCAAATTGTGTAGAGTGGTTCTACTGTGATAACATAATGATATAAATAATACAAAAATACTGCTTAAAAAAGTAGCTATATTCAGTTTTTATTGGGGAAAATAAATATAATGAATAGGCATAAAATCCCCACTACCTTGGTAACGGGCTTCCTTGGTAGTGGAAAAACGACTTTATTGTCGAATATGTTAAAACAGCCGTCTGGTAAACGCATTGCAGTTGTTGTCAATGTGCCGCTTGAGAGTGGGATTGATTCAGAGATTCTTCGTGGTACTGATCTTGACGCTTTGGACAAAGTTGAGCGTTTGCCGCTAGGCAACCGTATCTATCATTTGAGAAACGGCTGTCTATGTTGCGCAGTACAAAATGATTTTTCTCACATGATGTGGGAGCTGGCTAATCGAACGGATCAAATTGATCATGTCATGATTGAAACGCCGGGTACTGAGCTACCAATCACTTTCTTGAAGCGATTAAATTCAAATGTTTTAGCAGAGAAATTTACCATTGATTCTGTCGTGACTGTCGCTGATGGTCCTGCGCTGTCTGAAGGTCGTTATACCAGTGCCTCAGGTAGAGTGAGTCAGCGTGTTGACAGTGGTTTGCAGTTCTTATACCAAGCTCAGTTAGACATAGCTGACGTAGTATTAATCAGTAAGACAGACTTAGTGATGCCAGTATTACGTAAAAAACTGCACGAAAAACTAAAAGCATTGCTAACGCATTCGCCTGATATTATTTCAATGCAGCATGGTTTGGTGAGTTCAGACTTACTATTCAATCGGGGTTGTAATTCTGAACAACGTTTTGAGATTGATAAAGTTGATCTTGATGAAGCTGATTTGAGCCAAGGTTTTGACTCTATCATGGTTAAGTTGGGTGAGGTTGATAGTGATTTGCTGGTGAGCCGTCTTCAGATGCTGATCCATGAGCAGTCTGTTTATCGAGCAAAAGGCTTTGCGCAGCTACCCAACAAAATGATGCGTCAAGTGGTGCAGGGTGTAGGTTCGAGAATTAATCGTAGCTATGACCGCCGGTGGGGAGCAGATGAAGAGCGCAGCACTCGCCTACAGATTATTGGCCGAGATTTGGATGCTGAGCGATTAATGGCGACACTTAGAGTTGCAGAGGTTTAAGCAACTGCAACTCGAATAAAAATGATCTAAATCTCAAGGATGTGGTTACCCGTGTCAGGGCAATGGATTTGCTTATCCGTATGTGAATCAGCAGGAAACTCCTGTGCCACAATCCAAGTTTGGCAAACCACCTCACTTACCTTAGGCAAAGCCGCTAGCGCTGCTTTAGTTCTATCTTGGTCAAAGTAAGTAAACGGCTCATCTAGGAAGAGAAATTGCTTTTCGTTTCCTGTATTTTTTGCCAGCTGCTCGACCATAGCGATACGCACTGCTAATAAGATTTGCCGCTTAGTCCCTGAAGAAACCTCGTCAAAATCTACCCAATCCATTTTCTCTTCTGAATAGACAAGAACGGAAAGGTCTTTGCTAATCCGTATTTGCTTGTAACGGTTTTCAGTGAAGAGCGGCATGGTCTTCTCGGTACGATCTGTTATCGAAGCATTAAAATCAATAATCAGTTTCTCGGAAGCGCGTTGAAGCATTTTGATTCCGGTTTCATTCAGCAGTATCTGCCTTTCATCGGCACGTAGTTGCTGCTGCAGATTTTGCAATCCAGAACGGATTGAACCGGCTTCATCTGAACGGTCTTTCTCATTGCTTATGGAAGCTTCTAGGGGTTTGTGAAAGTCACTGAGCTCTTTTTGTTGCAAGTCTAAAGTGTCTCTAAGGCGCTTGACGGTATTAGAGATCTCATTGCTGTCAGCGGAGTAGTTGAGTGTTTGCTTGGTTAGCTTTTCTAGTCGCTGATTATCGTCCTGAGGCGGAGCTGAGAGAGCCGATTGTGGCTGGATTCTCCCTTGGAGTGTGTGTCTCAGTCGCGCTGTCATCAATCCATCTAAAGATCGTTGAGAATGAGCGTGAGACTCACCAAGTGTCGCTGAAAGCTTTTCTGCTTCGGCAAGCTGGTGATCAATTTTATACTCACTGCGCCATTTAAAAATAAGTGCCAAACTGGCAATGAGCACCAGTGCCATTGTCACTACAAAGCCGCTTTCAGAAACTAAGCCTTCAAGTTTGTTAATCGTTGGGCTCAAATTGTCATGAGTAGATAGTTTTTGGACAAAGGCTGGGAAGAAATTAAAGGCAATCCACAAGCCCCAGGCGATTAACATGAGTGGAATCAGTATCCAAGTGAGTGCGTTGAAAAAACTCCAACCTCTTCGAGTCCGTTTGTGTTGCTTTTGCTTGTCTTGATAGAGGCTGCTAAATTCAGCTAGCTCGCCACTCAGGTTTTGCTTTTTCTGGTTTTCTGCATTAACAACCTCTCGGGCGTCTATTAATTCGGGCAGCCAGTTTTCATCGATATCCAATGCATCGAGGGCATACTGCCTTTTCTTTATTTCTGGGAGAACTTGCTTGGCACTGCCTTTATTGATGGCACCGCTCGCGGTTAATTCATCACTGATTTTTGAGTAGTCGCCAATGCCTGCCATTTGCTTAATGCTGCTACTGTCTGGGTCAGGGTTGCTGAGGTCTCTTGCGACCAGAAAGGCTGAGTCTGAAAAAGTGGCATAGTCGTATCCAAGCATTTTCACAATAGCTTCATTGGTTGCATTGATGCCAGTCGAGATCAACTTGCCATCTTTTAAGCGGGTTAGTGTAGCGTCACTGCCTCCCTTTTCATCAATTGTCCGATGAATTTGAAATGCTTCGTTACTATTTCCAAGGATGGTGAGTTTAACACTGGCATTATCGGCTCCCCAGCGAATCAGTTTCTTTAATCCAGTTTCATCAATATTGAATATTCGGCCGAACAGTGCAAAAAATATTGCTTCGCCAATGCTAGATTTCCCTGACTCATTCAGGCCGCTGATAGCAATTAATCCGTATTCTGGCAAATCATTGACAGTGAGTGTTTCGTATTTACGAAAATTATGGGCTTCTAGGGATTTGATTAGCATGGTTATTGACCATCCTTGATTGCATCTTCAGAAGATGTGGATGATTGTAGCTTTTCTATAATCAGTTTGGCTGCGTCGTTGTACAATTCCCTATCAAACTCAGGGTTTGTTTTAGATTGTTGGCGAACATCGGTTGCACAGAAAGCGGCGAAACGCTTGGCTGGGCCAGTTAAACCAGGTGCTGTTAGCCACCTTAGATCCTTGTTGGCAGACATTTATCAATTCCTTAATTTTAACTTATAATGTCAGTAATAATTCAAATAAACGATAACATAAAAGGCATATCTGAATGAAGAAACTACCCATTAAAATTATAGTTATTGGCTTGTTAGCCATGTTGGTTACGGCTTGCAGTTCATCGGCGTATGAGTATAGAAAAGAAAGGCCAGTTACTCATGTTGAGGTGCCTTTAGGTGAAGCTGCACTGGTCGCTAACACGGGTATATCAGTAAAGTTTGACTCCGTTGAGCAAGACTCACGTTGCCCGATTAATGCTAAATGTCTTTGGGCTGGGGTAGCAATCGTCAACGTCACCGTTATTAATGGTGAAGGAGAGCTCAAAAATATCAAGCTAAGTAGCGTAAACTTCGAAACGTTCAATAAAATTGAGAAAGTCTTTGGAAAGAATATTGAGCTTATGGCTGTATTACCAAACCCTTCAGCGGGGACAGCTGCGAAGCCTGAGATTGTAAAAAAGCTAATAAAACTCAAAATTGATTGAGTCTTATTAGCTTAATCTTCTTACCTATTAGGCGCTGATAAACAATTGTTTATTAGCGCTTCATTGAAGCAAAGAACTCTTCATTAGTGATTGTTGATTGTAATTTATCGAATAAGAATTCCATCGACTCCACTTCATCCATAGGATGCAAGAACTTACGTAAAATCCATAGCGCCTGAAGCTCTTCTTCGCTTACTAATAGCTCTTCACGACGCGTGCCTGAACGATTGATGTTGATCGCAGGGAAAACACGTTTTTCAGCAACTTTACGATCTAAGTGGATCTCCGAGTTACCTGTTCCTTTAAACTCTTCGTAGATAACTTCGTCCATTTTAGAACCCGTATCGATCAAAGCCGTTGCTAGGATAGTTAGGCTACCACCTTCTTCAATATTACGTGCCGCACCAAAGAAACGCTTAGGACGTTGCAATGCGTTAGCGTCAACACCACCTGTAAGTACTTTGCCGGACGAAGGTACCACGGTGTTGTAGGCACGTGCTAAACGAGTGATAGAGTCGAGTAAGATGATCACATCTTGCTTGTGCTCAACCATGCGCTTCGCTTTTTCTATGACCATCTCTGCCACTTGTACGTGGCGTGTTGCTGGCTCATCAAAGGTGGAAGAAATAACTTCACCTTGGACCATGCGTGTCATTTCTGTTACTTCCTCCGGACGCTCATCAATCAGTAGTACGATTAAGTGCGCATCAGGATGGTTGGTCGCAAGACTCTGTGCGATGTTCTGTAGCATCATTGTCTTACCGGCTTTAGGCGGTGCAATGATCAAGCCACGTTGGCCTTTACCAATTGGGGCAACGATGTCGATAACCCTTGCCGTAATATCTTCCGTACTACCGTTACCACGCTCAACACGCATACGCTCGTTTGGATGTAGCGGTGTAAGGTTTTCAAATAGGATTTTGTTGCGTGCATTCTCAGGAGATTCAAAGTTGATCGTATCAACTTTGAGTAATGCGAAGTAACGCTCGTTGTCTCTTGGCGTACGAATCTTTCCGGATATCGTGTCGCCCGTGCGTAAGCCGAAGCGGCGAATCTGACTGGGTGAAACATAAATATCGTCAGCACCTGCAACGTAGTTGCTGTCTGGTGAGCGCAGGAAGCCAAAGCCATCCTGAAGAATTTCTAACACGCCGTCGCCATGTATATCATCGCCACTTTTGGCGATAGATTTGAGTATTGCAAACACTACGTCTTGTTTGCGGGCACGGGACATGCCGTCTACGCCATTCTCTTTAGCGATTTCCAGGATTTCAGAGGGTGACTTATGCTTTAGTTCAGTAAGATTCATGAATGATAGTTTTATAGATATTAAATAAGAAATACACGGGAGGTCGGAAGACCTATAATTAGAATTTATTTGATTATTGACTCAGATTTAAGACCGCGGGAATAGCGAACTGAGCATTGCTGATCTGTGAGTTTTAAACTCTTATTTGTCTAGGCTAGCATGTAATAAGGCCGTTCGTCCAGACTTAATTTAGCGTCCCGAATCCGCTATGTGTAGATTCGAAACGCTGGATCTCATTTTAGATATTCTGGTCGAGGAATGCAGTTAGTTGAGATTTACTCAAAGCGCCAACTTTTGTTGAAAGCACTTCACCATCTTTGAACAGCATTAGAGTAGGGATACCACGAATACCATATTTAGGTGGAATGCCCTGATTGTCATCAATGTTTAGCTTTCCAACTTTGATTTTATCACCGTATTCAGTCGCAATTTCTTCAAGAAGCGGTGCAATATTCTTACAAGGTCCGCACCATTCTGCCCAGTAATCTACCAAAACTGGTTGGCCATTTTTTAATACTTCACTGTCGAAGTTGTCGTCACTCAGTTCTACAATACTCACTAGAAAACCTCTATAATTTAATTTTTTGTTTGGCGTTTATCGGCACAATAATCAGCTGTACTCGTTTTATTATCAGGCTTGTAAGCCAAAATTCAAGTGTTTGTCACGACTCTCTACATAAATTGTGTATCTTGTCGGCTACCACGGAACTTTGTGAATGCTTGTTTACTCTGTTTAAACACACTAAGAATATACCCTGAGGTTTTATATGTTACGCAATAAACTACTAGGCTTAAGCCTACTTATTTTGGCTCAGACGTTTTCGTCGGTCGCGATGTCTTTGCCAAAAGAGTCTTCAGCCGTGTTTAACGTAACAAGAAACGGAACCGGGGTCGGTTATTTAGAGACAAGCTTGAAATACCTCGGCCAAACTTATGTGTACAGCAAGTTCACACAATCGACAGGACTTGCCAAGCTTCTGACCAAAGCTAGGATCACTGAAAAGGTAGAAGGAAAGTTTGCTGGCGAGCGTTTAATTCCGGTTAGTTATTCGTTTGATCAGTCAACACGTAAAAAGCAGGTAACGGACAAGGCACGTTTTTCAGGGAATAGAGCGAGTGGAATGTATAAAGGCAATGCGTACTCCATTCAAACACCTGCTAATGTATTGGATCGTGGCTCTTTAGAAATAGCAGTAGCCAGAGACTTACAACTAAATAAACCACAGCTTCAATATAACGTGATGGAACGTGGGAAGCTAAAGCAGTACATCTTTATGAGGGTTGCTAACGAGCGTTTAAACACTCCAGCTGGCGCTTTCAACACCGTTAAGTTAGAAGTTAAAAGGGATGATCAGTCACGCAAAACAACCTATTGGATGGCTAAAGAGCTAACCTTCCTCCCCGTGAAAATGCTTCACGAAGAGGATGGCGATGTTATCGGTAGTGAAATAAGTAAATTTACAATCAAACCGTAACAGCGTTTTTTAACGCATAGTCACTAATTCTTCCGCGCTAACAGGATGGATGGCAATTGTGTCATCAAAGTCCTGTTTGGTGGCGCCCATCCTGATGGCGACTGCAAAACCCTGCATCATCTCGTCAACGCCTGTACCAATCATATGACATCCGATGATCTTCTCTTCTTCGCCTAAAACGACAAGCTTCATGTGAGTGCGAACTTGATGTCTAGTGAGTGAGTGGTACATGGGAACAAAATCGGTGTTGTACACTTTTACAGCGTCACCGTGAGTTTCGATCGCTTCTTCTTCGCTTATTCCCATTGTAGCGATAGGCGGATGGGTAAACATAACCGTAGCAATATCTTCATAGGACATTTTGCGGTTTGGCTTATTGCCATATAAGCGATCACCCATGCGGCGACCCGCTGCAATAGCAACCGGTGTCAGAGGTGCTTTTCCAATGATATCGCCAAGCGCAAATATATGCTCGATATTGGTTCGCTCCTCATCGTCAACGGGAATAGTACCGTTCTCATTAACAGTAACGCCGGTGTTTTCTAAACCAAGATTGAAAGTGTTTGGCTGTCTGCCCACGGCCCAAATAAGACTATCAACATCGCTCAAGCTAGAGCCATCATCGTAAAAGATGGTCAGTTTGCCGTTATTGAGCTTTTCAACAGATTTAATAATGGAGTTATCATTGATTTGCATGCCGTCTTCATCAAGCTGGCTTCTCAGGGCTCGACGCAGCATGCCATCAAATTTACGCAGCATCTTACGGCCTTGATGGTGCAGGTGCACCTCTGAGTCCAAACCATGCATCAGCATGGCAAGCTCAAGTGCAATGTAACCACCACCTACAACGGCAACTTTTCTTGGCTGGCGCTCATCAAGGTCATTGAAAAACTCATCTGACGTTATGCCAAACTCAGCTCCAGGAACGTTTTGAGGGATGACAGGGTGTCCTCCCGTTGCAATGACAATTTTATCTGCGGTGTATGTTTGGCCGTCAACTTCAAGCGTATGGTCATCGACAAAACGAGCAAAGCCCCGAATTAGGTCAATTTTACGATCGGCTAGAAAGCTGTCTTGGTACCAATCGTTAATGTTTCCAATGTAGTTATCACGTTTTGCGACTAGCTTCGCCCAGTCAAGTTTGCCGCGAGTCACTTCAAAGCCGTAATCTTCTGCATCAGCGAGCGCGTGTGACAGGCCCGCTCCATACCACATGATTTTTTTAGGTACGCAGCCTACGTTGACACAAGTGCCGCCCAGTTCACCTACTTCGATGACGGCTGTTTTAGCACCGTATTCGGATGCTCTTTCAACAACCGATAATCCGCCACTACCAGCACCAATAGCTATTAAATCGTAATGCGTACTCATTGAGCCTATTCCTTGTTTCAACAATGTGAAGACATAGTTTAACCATAAGAGAGTCATAACAGAAGTATTGTGTCTTCTCAGTGTTGTATATAGTCTATTGTTTGTCTCCTAATGTCCCATTGAATAAAATAATGAATTTACCTACATTGAAGCAATTGCGCTATTTCGTAGCGTTAGAAGAAAATGAGCATTTTGGAAAGGCTGCAGAGTCCTGTTTTGTTTCTCAGTCAGCTTTTAGTGTTGCTATCAAAGAGCTTGAGGCACAGCTTGGTGCTCAACTAGTTGACCGGACTAATAAAAACGTCACTATCACTCGTGTGGGAAGGGAGGTGGCCAATCACGCAAGGCATTGCTTGAGAGATGTTGAATATTTGGCGGAGGTTGCCAGAAGCAATCAAGAGTCTTTGACTGGACGCTTAAATATGGGGGTAATACCGACTATTGCGCCCTTTATCTTACCTTCGTTGATGCCTCGACTTAGAGAGTCTTACCCTGATTTACAGCTCTATTTACGAGAAGGCACAACCCAAGCTATTTATTCGGCGTTGATGGGGGGAGAGTTAGATGTGGTTTTACTGGCATTGCCTTATAAATTAAGTAATGTAGAAACGTATTCCTTATTTAAAGATCACTTCTTGTTGGCATGCCATAAAGACACCCGCTTCTTAAATCCTGATGATTATCGTTTTGAAAATTTGCCCGATGAGAGTGTCTTGTTGCTGGAGGACGGTCATTGTCTTAGAGATCATGCATTATCTGCCTGTAAAATACAGCACCAAGAAACGGTCAGTCGTTTCGCGGCTAGCAGTCTTTATACGCTAATTGAAATGGTGGACTCTGATATTGGTATCACCTATCTAACCGAGATGGCTAAAGACTCAATGATTCTTAAACATACGGATATTAAAACCTATCCGATGGGAGAAGAACGTTATCGAGAGATTGGATTGGCGTGGCGAAAAGGCAGTGCAAGGAGTGAAGAGTTTGAGTTGTTGGGTGAAGTGATAAAGGCGAGTCATTAGAATAATTAATTGATGATTCATGGCAAACCCTACAGCTGGACTAGGTAACTCAACCTCTTGTCACTAGAATTCGATCTGTTTTAAAAGTAATGGCTATACTGATTTTAATCATAAAAATTTTGGTATAGAGCATGATAAAAGTTGCCCATATTTCTACCGGACTAGAAACAGGCGGTGCAGAAGTCCAGCTGATGCGTCTGATTGCCGCGATGGATCACAATGAGTTTGAGATGATGGTGATTTCAATGGATAGGGAGACTTATCTGGCTGATAGAATCCGTGAGCTAGGTGTTCCGGTGACATCGTTATCATTAAAGCAAACTCCACTTAAGCTTTGGAAAGGATTTAAAGTCCTAAGAGATTTTAACCCCGACGTCATACATGGAACCATGTATCAAGGTGGCGTAATGGGGACGGTGTTTCGTCGTTTTCTCCCGAAAACCCCTCACGTTATTTGGACCGTTCACGAGCCACTTGAACACTACGACGAAGAGCCTTTACGCAAGCGTTTGCAGTTAAGGTTGTGGGGTAAGATGTCTGGTTCTCCAGAATGCCTGATGTATGTCTCACACCTCAATATGCAGCAGCACGTCCCTTACGGTTTTAATAATTCTAAAGCAGTTGTTATTCCAAATGGTGTTGATACAACCCGTTTTGGGCCTGCTCGTGAAAAAGGCATGGCGATTCGCAAGTCTTTAGGGATTCCTGATGACTGCATAGTTATTGGTAAAACCGCTCGTTATCACCGCCAAAAAAATCATGAAGGTTTTCTTCGCTCAGCAGCACTGTTAGCTGCAAAGCATGAAAACGTTCGCTTCATGCTTGTCGGCACAAACGTTGATGAGAATAATGAAGTTTTAACAGGGTTAGTTAGTGAGTTGAATCTTGAAGGTAAGGTTCACATGCTAGGTAATCGTGAAGATATTCCAGAAATTGTTAATGCCTATGACATTGCTACGCTAACATCGTTAGGCGAAGCATTCCCGCTGACGCTGGGTGAAGCAATGGTTTCAGCTGTGCCTTGCGTAGCAACTGACGTTGGCGATAACGCTTATATTATTGCAGATACAGGATACGTCGTTCCTGTCGCAGATGATCAAGCAATGGCTAACAGTTGGGAAAAAATCGTAGTGCTTAGTGATGAGGAGCGGGCTGAGCTTGGCCAAAAAGCTCGCCAGCGATGTTTGGATAACTTCACGCTTGACCAACAAGTCCATCAGCACGAAGAGCTTTACCGTACGCTGCACCGTATTAACGATCGCACCACCCAATTAAGTGGCGCTACTTCGTAATAACGGACAGCTTAGTAAACTATTACGGTTTCCAAATAATTGCTTCCAGCGCCCACTCATACAAAACGGTGCTTGGAGGCAATTTGTCGTCCGGGCCATCCCATTTTCCAACAAACAGGTACAGCATGTTGCTTCCGGTGGGCGGCATGCAAAGCACTTTGCCCGACATTTCCTCAACACCCGGTTGGCAGTTATAGGCAATATTCCCTGTGTAGATGTCAGTGAACATTGTGCCTAGTCGGTGCATCAATTCATTATCAATTAAATTGTCTTCGACAATAACTGAATAAATTGATTGTAAATCCAATGTTGGATTAATTGTTAACAGTCGCTTAGCACCTTTGGAAACAAGGATGACAGGGTATGACTCACCTTCTTGAAAGTTGAGTTGCTCGACAACGCTATAGTTCGGAAATGCCTGCGTGATCTTATGTATATTAAAAGGAGTGTTCGGAGCAATTGGACCAACTCCTTTAGATGAAACCTTCAAGCGATTTTTGTCGATAGAAGTTTGTTGAGTTGCCTTAGAATCTTGAGCAGCTGTTATTTCTTCACCACAACCGGATAGCATTAAAATTGTTAATAGAGCGCCAAGCCAATGGTATGTTTTTCTGAGCATGCTTTTCCCCATACAGAATACATTAGTAAGCATTCTTGCACAGACTGAATAGCTAAACAATAGTTTTTACTTTAGAAGTGTTTGATAAATGTCTAATTTAATGGGATTTATTGTATTGTTAGTGATTCCAGGCTCAAAGCTTCTTTACGAAGAAGGCTGTCAAGGTTTCTTCTCCTGATAGATACAGAGAGTATGTATTCACCGTTTTCTCCGCTTTTTTCTTCCGTTATTGCATCTTCACTATAGAGTAAAGCGCGAAGTCGTGAAAGGTTAGGCGGGAGGGTCAGATCACCAATAAAAACTTGCTCGGAGAATGTTTGGCTAAGTACTTCAGCTATTTGTTCAAGTCCATCACCATTCATTGCAGATAGCCATATCCGAGTGGGAACGCCATCGTGTTCCGCATCAATTCTCGGCTCTTGATTGAGCAAGTCAATTTTATTCATGACTTCAATCTGAGGTGTCTTCTCTGCTCCTAGAGAAAAGATGACTTCATTTACCTGTGCTTTGTACTCTTCGCGCTGCTCGTCATGGCTGTCAATCACGTGCAGGATTAGGTCTGCCTCAGTTGTTTCTTGAAGTGTCGCTCTAAACGCTGCGACCAATTCATGGGGAAGGTCGCGAATAAAGCCAACCGTATCTGCGAGGATTATCGACTGCTGATTGCCAAGGTCAACTCGGCGTAATGTAGGGTCTAAGGTCGCAAATAATTGATCCGCAGCATAGACGTCCGAAGAGGTTAGCTTATTAAACAGCGTTGATTTGCCAGCATTCGTATAGCCAACCAGTGATACCGTGGGTATTTCTGCTTTCTTTCTAGACTGTCTACCTTGTTCGCGCTGTTTGTTAACTTTTTTCAGTCGCTTATTAATTTGCGTGATTCTAATCGAAATGAGTCGGCGGTCAGTCTCTAGCTGAGTTTCCCCAGGTCCACGCATACCGATACCACCTTTTTGTCTTTCAAGGTGTGTCCAGCCTCTGATAAGTCTTGTGGACATGTGTCTTAGCTGAGCGAGCTCTACTTGCAGCTTTCCTTCATGGGAGCGGGCACGTTGGGCAAAGATATCAAGAATTAAGCCGGTTCGGTCCATAACCCGGCATTCTAAAACCTGTTCAAGATTTCTTTCCTGAGCCGGGCTTAAGTCATGATCAAAGATAACAACATCAGGTTCAGTGTTTTTGACTACCAGTCGAATTTCTTCAGCTTTACCTTTACCTACAAAAAGCTTGGAGTCAGGGGAGCTTCGGTTGCCAATAATGAAACCACGAGCATCGGCTCCAGCGGAATGAACAAGTTCTTTGAACTCATGTTCATCTCTTTTTTCACCAAGGGAGTTGAAGTTTATTTGAACCAGCACGGCGGAATCTAATCTAGATTCACCGTGCTTTGGTATGTCGAATAATTCCAATCGCTATTCGCTTACAGTGTGGCGATTATGGATAGGCTGAGTTGCCAGAAATCGCTGAGTTTGTTCAATAATTATTCTGATTCTTCGATATTCAATTTGATCGGACGCGATGGTACAATCGTAGAAATAGCGTGTTTGTATACTAGCTGACTAACAGCGTTTCCTAGCAGTACAACAAACTGATCAAATGACTCAACATGTCCTTGCAGTTTAATTCCATTTACTAGGTAAATCGCAACAGGAATTCTTTCCTTACGTAATGCATTTAGGAAAGGTTCTTGTAGCATGTGTCCCTTAGACGACATGTGTTTCTCCTTGTGTTCTTTTCAGTTATGGTTATTGCTATATTTTATAAAGTCGACTTCGCAACTTTCAGGCATTCAACGATCACTTCTAGTCATCGAGGTGCTTCCCAACATTACCCTGAATAATAACAGTATATCTAAGTGAACTAAAAGCACATTTCGCGGTACTAAGCTACTTATGTGATAAAAAGCTATCAATCTTTGAGTTTAGGTCAGAGAAATCTGAATTTATGCAGTCGTGAACACATATTTCTTTCTCAGAGCGCAGCCAAGTTAGCTGTCGTTTGGCAAGCTGACGGGTTGCAATGATGGCTCTGTTTTGCATTTCATCGTAGCTTATATCCCCTTTGAGGTAAGACCAGGCTTGCCTGTAACCAATAGAACGGACAGATGGTAAGTCTTCGTGGAGATCTCCGCGGTTGTAAAGTGCTTTAACCTCATCTAAAAAGCCCGCATCCATCATCATTCCAAAGCGTAATGCAGCCCGCTTTCGTAACCATTCCCTGTCGGATGGTATGAGTGCAATTTTCATCACCCGGTAAGGCAAACTGCTCTCGGCCGCCTTCTTATGATGGTCACTCATTGAAATCCCTGTTAACTCATACACTTCCAATGCACGCTGTAATCGTTGTGGATCGTTTGGGTGAATTCTCTCAGCAGAAGCAGGATCAATTGCCTTTAATTGCTCATGGAGTTTCTCCCAGCCTTCAGACTCTGCTTGCTTTGTCAGCCTATCTCGAATGCTTTGATCTGCTTGTGGGAGTTCTGATAATCCGTATTGCAGCGCTCTGAAATAGAGCATCGTGCCGCCCACTAATACCGGCACTTTCCCCGCTTTGGTAATGGTTTCCATTTCAGAAAGCGCATCGCGACGAAAATCAGCAGCAGAGTAGCTTTCACCAGGGTCAAGAAAGCTGATTAGTTTATGTGGTGCCCGTTGCAATGTTTCCGCATCCGGCTTGGCAGTACCAATATCCATGCCTTTGTAGACAAGGGCAGAATCGACACTAATCAGCTCACAATCATGGCGTTCTACCAGATCTACGGCTAGATCCGTCTTGCCCGAAGCGGTGGGGCCCATAATGAAAATGGCACGAGGTAATTTGTCCGCTACTTTAGACAAGCCTATTGACCACGCATAAAGAGTTTATCAAGCTGGCTTAAGCTCATTTGAGTCCAAGTTGGCCTGCCATGATTGCATTGACCGCTTCGCTCGGTGCGTTCCATGTCACGAAGTAAAGAATTCATTTCCGGAACAGTCAGACGATGGTTTGCTCGGACAGAGCCGTGACAAGCCATTGTCGAAAGAATTTCATTCATGGCTTGCTGAATACGTTCGCTCGTCCCATGCATCAATAAGTCTGATAGAACGTCTCTTACTAGGCTTTCAATATCTGAGTTTTTAAGCAGGCTAGGCACTGCCCGAACCGTGATTTTCTCAGGTGATAAACGGCTTAACGAGAAACCTAGTTTTTGAAAAGTATCTGGGTTGTTATCGGCGCAATCCGCTTCTTTCTTGCTAACTGAAATAGCGAGAGGCACCAGTAATGGCTGTGACCTAACACTCTCTTCAGCCATGCTTCGTTTTAAATATTCGTAAGTAATGCGCTCGTGTGCTGCGTGCATATCAACCACAATGAGCCCATGAGCATTTTCAGCTAAAATGAAAATACCGTGTA
>CALHTA010000037.1 GCA_938038645.1 uncultured Thiotrichaceae bacterium | reverse complement strand
ATTTCTTCATTCTTTGCAGCAGCAATTGCTTTGGTTTTATCAGTTTCAATCCATGCTTCAGCAGCTGATTTTTGCGCAGCAGCAATTGCCAATGCTTTAATTCGTCTGGACTCTTCAAGATCAATTTCTGTTTGAATACGTGCTTGTTCGATTTGACGATCAGTCGTTAGTTTACCTTCAGCAATTACCATCTGCTGTTGCTGATCAGCAAAAGCTTCCTGTTTTTCTAAATCCAGCTGTTTATTATGGGCTTCTAAATCACCCTGCTTTATCGCAACAATTTTGGAGTTTTGAACTTCATTTTGCTTCTTTTCATTATCAGCGATTTTCTGCAAAACATAAGTACGGCCTTGAACGTCAAAAGCATTCTCAGCATTAAAATATTGTAGATCCGTCTGGTTAAGCTGGGTCAGAGCGACAGATTCAAGCATTAAGCCCATTTTCTTTAAATCAACTTTCACGCCTTCTTCAACATTACGCCCAAACTCACTGCGATTGTCATTGAGTTCTTCCATATCCATCAACACTGCAGCACGACGCAGCGCATCATCACAGCGGCCTTCAACTTGCTCTTTCAGCTCATCAGGATCCAAGGTTTTAGTACCGAGTGTTTGTGCTGACCTTGAGATTGACTCGGGCGTCGGCTCAACACGCAGGAAAAATTCAGAATTGATGTTAATACGGATACGGTCTTTTGTTCTAAGCGACTGCTCATTAGCACGACTAATTCCAATCTTCAGCGTCTTCATATTGACATCAACCTTGTCATGAAGCACCGGAAAAACAAATCCACCGTTATTAATAAAGACTTTTTCACCACCAAACCCTGTCCTAACGAACGCGGTTTCTTTGGTAGCGCGAGTATAAAATGCAACAAATCCTGCACCAACAATCAATGCAATAACGAATACAACCGCTAAAATTACTAATGTGCTTGTCATGATGTACGCCTGTATAAACCTTAGGTTCAGTTTAACACAGCCTTTGGTTTATGCGATAAAGATTCACTGAATCCTTAAACTCAATTAACTAGTCTTATACAATGGAAACATCAACTTATTGCTAAGAGGTCATGCGATTTGTTACTTTATGATGGCTTCTTATTGGCTTTGGCTTCAGCATCTTTTTGGCGTAATGCTGCTAATTTATCTTTGATTTTAATTTCCAGGCCACGAGCAACGGGCTCATAATAAATGCGTTCTTCTAGAGGTCCTGGAAGATAAGTTTCGCCAGCGGCATAAGCATCTTCTTCATTATGAGCATATTTATAACCCTCCCCAAAGCCAATATTCTGCATTAGCTGGGTAGGTGCATTACGAAGATGCATTGGCACATCAAGACTTCCAGACAACGAGGCGTCATTTCGTGCCTGATTATAAGCGGTATAAGCGGCATTACTTTTAGGAGCGACAGCTAGGTAAAGGACCGCTTGAGCCAACGCCAATTCACCTTCAGGACTCCCTAAACGATCATAAGTTTGCCAAGCATCCAGTGCTAGAGTCAATGCACGAGGGTCAGCGTTACCAACTTCCTCACTGGCCATTCTGACAATACGTCTAGCGACATAATGAGGATCACAACCACCATCCAACATACGGCAGAACCAATATAAAGCCCCATCTGGATTACTTCCTCTTACTGATTTGTGTAGCGCGGAGATTTGCTCGTAAAACAAATCACCTTTGTTATCAAATCGATTACTTCGCTCACTCGCTAGCTCACTGATCACTTTCTCGGTTATCACCAGCCCCGTTTCGCCCTCAGCCGGCTCAGCTAAATCGGCCGCTATCTCTAACCAATTCAATGCCCTACGAGCATCTCCATCAGCTGCTGTAGCGATTTTTTCTAAAACGATATCAGAGACTTGCAGGTTAAGGTCGCCTAAACCCTGCACTTCATCAACAATTGCCCGCTGCAAAACTGTTTGGATTTCTTCCTCAGTCAGCGATCGCAAGACATAAGTACGTACGCGCGACAATAAAGCATTATTTAATTCAAATGATGGATTTTCAGTCGTTGCACCAATGAATACGAAAGTACCATTTTCGATATGCGGCAAAAAGGCATCTTGCTGAGCTTTATTAAAACGATGGACTTCATCAACAAAAAGCACCGACGCTTTTTGGGTCATATTAAAGTGTTGATTAGCGTGCTCAACCGCTAAGCGAATATCTTTAACACCCGATAAAACGGCTGAAAGTGTTTCGAATGCTGAACCGCTATAATTGGCGATTAGTCTAGCCAATGTGGTTTTTCCAGTTCCTGGCGGGCCCCAGAACAACATGGAGTGCAAGCGATCCTGATCAATCGCTGCCCTGAGCGGCTTTCCATCAGCTAATAAATGCGATTGCCCCGCATAATCTTCAAGGCGACTAGGCCGCATGCGATCTGCTAACGGCTGGTATCTTGCATCCACCACTAGTCTTCTACGTTGGCACGCCATTTATTCATGACGTAACAAAAAAGGTCAGCCGTTTTTTCAGCATCATAAACTGCCGAATGTGCTTGACTAGAATCCCACTCAAAACCGGCGAGCTTTACTGAACGCGCCAGAACCGTCTGTCGAACCGCCATTGCGGCAAGGGTTACCGTATCGAAAGTACTAAAAGGATGAAATGGATTACGCTTCTGTGCAAGTCGCTCTACCGCAGCATTCATGAAGTTAAGATCAAAAGCAGCGTTATGACCGACTAAGATAGCCCGATTACATTCATTGAGCTTGAGCTCTTCCCTAACCGCTTTGAACATTTCGTTAATCGCTACACCTTCATCAACGGCAATCTGCTGCCTGAAAGGCTGAAATGGATCTATCCCGTTAACTTCTAATGATTTTGGTTCGAGATTGCTACCTTCAAAAGGCTCGATATGCCAGTTTAGTGTTTTCCAGCGATGCAGATCGCCTGATTCATCGCGGCGTAGGAAGACCGCAGCCACTTCGAGTAGAGCGTCTGTTTTATGGTTAAACCCACCGGTTTCAAGGTCAATTACGACCGGTAAAAAGCCCCTGAAACGGCCACCAAACGGATATATTTTAGATTCTTCTGTCATAAGTGAAGCTTACAGCAATGTATTAACAATTAACACAAACACCATCCAACTCAAATTAAAATACGATAGGTTTAGGATGTAGAAAAAACCACATAAACAACCAATAAACTCTAATTCCCACACGCAATAGAACCTCATTCATAAACCATTAATCTTATTTTTAACCTGTAACCCATTGTTATAAATACCGTTTATTTTTATTGTGCTAATTAATAGAATGAACAAGCAATCACTGCTATGCTACGAAAACTTAGAATAATGAGTGATTTTGCTATGTCGATTCATAACCCTGCACAGGATATTGACCCACAAGAGACGAATGACTGGACGGAGTCAATTAGATCTATTATTGAAGCCGAGGGCGTCGAACGTGCTCACTTCATTATTGAAAATTTGATCGCAACGGCCCGAGTCAATGGAGCTAATCTCCCTTACTCGTCCAATACGGCCTACATCAATACGATCCCTACTCATTTAGAAGCGAGAATGCCTGGAGATCGTGCCATTGAAAGCAGGATCCGAGCTTATATCCGCTGGAATGCAGCAGCCATGGTGGTTCGCGCCAACCGTGAGTATTCCGAACTTGGTGGTCATATCGCCTCCTTTGCATCATCGGCAACGTTGTATGACGTTGGGTTTAATCATTTCTGGCGAGCACCTTCACCTGAGCATGGCGGTGACCTTATTTTCTATCAAGGTCATATCACGCCAGGAATCTATGCGCGATCTTACCTAGAAGGTAGGATTACAGAAGATCAGCTAGACAACTTTCGTCAAGAAAGTAACGGCAATGGTTTGTCGTCTTACCCTCACCCATGGTTAATGCCAGATTACTGGCAGTTCCCTACCGTTTCGATGGGCCTTGGTCCGATCATGTCGATCTACCAAGCACGTTTCATGCATTATTTGCACCTGCGGAACATTGCTGATACCAAAAACCGTCGCGTATGGGCTTTCTTGGGTGATGGCGAAATGGATGAGCCAGAATCACTTGGCGCTATCTCCCTTGCCGGTCGTGAGCAACTGGACAATTTGACATGGGTCATTAACTGTAATCTACAGCGCTTGGATGGTCCGGTTCGAGGCAACGGTAAAATAGTCCAAGAACTGGAAGCCAGTTTCCGTGGCGCAGGTTGGAACGTTATTAAAGTGATGTGGGGCTCT
>CALHTA010000036.1 GCA_938038645.1 uncultured Thiotrichaceae bacterium | reverse complement strand
GTTTTATCGAGGATAGTACGGTCAAGCATTTTAAATCCCTTTCTTTGCATTCTCTGGGGCTGCGAGAAGCTCTAATACTTTACCATCGTGTGGGATGTCTTCTGCATCGTGTGTGACTAATAAGGTTGGAATTTTTCGTTCAATTATTCGCTCGTAAACAAAGTTTCTGAACTGCTGTCGTAACGTGCTATCGAGTTTTGAAAAAGGCTCGTCCATTAGCAAGGCTTGTGGCTCAGCGATTAACGCACGCAGCAAACTTATGCGCGCCCGTTGACCGCCTGACAAAGTGGCAGGGTCTCGGTCATAAAACCCACTTAAGCCAGCACTGTTAAGCACTGTTTCAATAGCCTCGTGCCGAGCTTTTTTGCCTTTTGTTTCTGCGGGTAGTGCATAGGCCAGATTGTCGCCCACGCTAAAGTGAGGGAAGAGTAAATCATCTTGAAACAAGATGCCGACACGACGTTGTTCAGTGGGGAGTTGATCGATACGTTGGTCCTCAAGCCAAGCTTCGCCTTCAATCCTAAACATTGGTTGAGGGGCACCAATCAACCAATTCAAAACAGTCGATTTTCCTACGCCAGAAACCCCCATGAGTGTCATTACTTGGCCCGGCTTGATATCGAATGTAAGCGGCCCTAATAAAGGAGTACCATCTACTTTGGTGATGGTGTGGTTTTTAATACTCAGCGTTTTCATTTTAGCCTCAACATTATTTTAACCCTTGGCGGTTTCTTACATACCAAGCAGTTAGTCCGATCGCCAGCATAAAGGCGCAAAATGGTAACGCCGTTTGTAATAGGCTTTGTACAGCCAAAACACGTCGGTTGCCGCCAGCACTTAGCGCGACGGCTTCGGTGGTCACTGTCGCAAAACGCCCGCCCCCTGAGAACAAAGTAGGAAGGTATTGCGCAACACTAACGGCAAAACCAACCGCCATCGCTGCAAGGATAGGCCGAATCAACATGGGCCATTTAATTTTTAAACAAGCTTGGAGTCGACTATGACCCAGTGCTTGGGCAGTACAAAGATAGCGTGCATCAAAGCTGTAATAAGGGCCAACAAGCACTAATAGCATATAAGGAAAGGTCCATGTTAAATGGCTCCAGACTACGCCAACTGCGGTGCTGTCTAAATTGACAGCGAGGAGTACGTGGTATTGGGCGGCAGCAATGGGCAGAGACGGAAGAATTAGTGGAGCGTATAGCCAGCCGTGATGTTTGCGTGAACCCCACTCTAACCACGCTAAAGTTAGCGGTAGCGCGATCAGCATAGTAGCAACACCAATCCAGAAAGCGGTAAACATGGGTTCAAAATCCGCGTTGTTAAAGCTTTTTAAGCTTAGAGAGGCCGGTAAGAGTTTAGGGAAAAACCAACCGCCAGCCATTGACCAAAGCAATAATATAGTTAGGGATAACCACCCAGGTACAAATACAGGAATACCTAACAGGCTGTGGCTTTTGAATACCTTGCCTTTACGCCTAATGCCCTTTGGGTTTCGGTAGAATTTCTTGACTCCCCACCATACAAGCCGCCCACTAAGAATGAGAAGCCCTAACATGAGAATGAGGCAAAGCGCCGCAGCGCTGCCTTTAGCTTGAGTCATGTCATCTGGATCGCTCAACCATTGCCAGCTGAGCACTGCGAGTGTCGGTGGCGTTGACGGTCCTAAAATAATCGCCATATCGACCACAGACAAACTGTAAGCAAGCACGGCTACTAATGGCCAGCCCATCCGCGGTAATAGTTGTGGAAGTAGGGCTGTTGTCCAGACTTGTCGTCTTGAGTAGCCTAAACTGTTGGCTAAAGTTATTTGTCTAGAAATCGCTTGCTCACCCAATAGCGTGGCCATAATCCATAATAAGAACCACGTTTCTTTAATGGCCATTGTGATGGTTAGGCTGATGGCGTAAGGGTCGCGAATGGTAATCCATTGCGGTGGACTACTCCACTCCAAAGCGCTGGCCATCCCGCGAGCTAACCAACCAGAGGGCGCAACTAAAAAAGCGATGCCAATGGCAAAAGCAATGTGTGGAAATGCTAGAAAAAGCGGCAGTTGGCGCTGTGCAAGCGACCAACCTTTGCCGGGGTAAATCCAAATTGTGATTAAGCTTGCAGATAACAGCGCAAGCAGGGTCGAACCTACGGCGCTACCCAGTGTGCTGAGCGCAGCGCTATAAAATTGTCCATCTCGAACCAGTTCGAGTAGGGTCGCTAAATTAACGGCCGGCGCTAGTACCCAAATTAATCCGGGTACTAATGGCGCTAGCGTTAAACAAATCCCTAGCATTGCCAACATCGCTGGCAATGAAGGGCTTGAGTTTCTGAATGTATTTAGCGATTTAGTATTGCTGTGAGTCAACTTAATATCGTGTTATTGACTGCCGTAACGCTTTAACCATTCTGCTTCAAGTGCCCCAACCCAAGTAGCATGAGGTTCGGCGAGTGTTGGATTAACTTCTGTCAAACTACCGGGCGCACGTTTATTAAAGACAGCCTGCTGTGCTTCGGTGAGCTTAGTCGCGTCTAGTACTGAAGGGTCTCCCCAAACAGTAATGTCTGCTTTACGAACCTGTGCTTCAGGCGATAGTAAAAAGTTTGCGAAAACCTCTGCGCCTTCTTTAGCCTTAGCATTGAAAGGAATCGCTAGGAAGTGCACATTACCAATGGTTCCGTTAGTAAAACCAAAGCTGTAGGTGCTTGGTGGCAACTGCTCTTTAGCCACTAGATTGGCTGCATCGTTCGGGTTGAAAGTCAGTGATAATTTCAATTCGCCATCCGCTAGCTTTTGATGCATTTCAGCATTGTTTGCTGGAAAAGCTTTACCTTCACGCCATGCAACGGGGTGAAGCTTATCAAGATAATCCCAAAGTGGTTGGCTTGCTTCGGCAAAGCTTTTTTCATCCACTGGGCTTGCTAGCAAATTAGCGTCTTCAATTAATTCACTGAGTAATTGCTTAACAAAAGTGGTGCCATGAAAGTTTGGTGGCTTCGGGTAGCTCACGCGACCTGGGTTTTTCGTAGCAAACGCTAGCAATTCTTTTGCTGAGCGCGGTGGCTCTGCAACCACATTTTTGTCGGCGATAAAGGTGAGTTGCGCTGTGCCCCAAGGCGCTTCCAAACCATCGGTTGTCTCGGAGAAATCTTTGCGAACGGGCTTATTAGTGTCTACAAATTCCCAACTAGGAATCGACTCAGCCCATGGGCCGTGCAACAAGCCATTGGTTTTTAAAGCGCGGAAGTTCTCGCCATTTACCCACATCATATCAACTGAACCGCCTTCGTTCCTGCCGGCTTCTTTTTCTGTCTTTATGCGTTTGACCACTTCACCTGCATCAGTGATTTTGACTAACTCAACGTTAACTTCATAGCGTTTTTTAACTTCATCTCCTGCCCATTTAACGTACTTGTTGATGTTGTCGCTTCCACCCCAAGCATTAAAATAAACGGTTTGGCCTTTCGCTTTTTCAAGCGTCGCATCCCAACGAGCGTCAGCCTGTGCCAGTTGCACGCTAGTAAATGCCGCAATTGACGCTATTGCAGTGACGAGTAAGTTTTTTTTCATAAGTCATTCCATATATTTGTAAAAGCGGTAAGCGACAAGCGATTTATGAAGCTTAACCTATTAAATCTATTTTAGTGGATTACGTGAAACCCAAGGTTTCAGATGCGCTTAAGTTTCGCCTTAAAATTGCAGAGCAATTGTAAATCAACAGTTTCAGCAGATTGTGTATTTAACTGCTGTAATTATAGGCATTTATCAGTTGTTAACGCTAAAAGTATTTAAACTTCGAATGCTTGAATCTTTGTGGTTAAATGGCGACAATGTAAGGCTTGATTAAATTAGGCTCGCCTTATTTGATTTTTAAGTCTCTTGAGCTAACTATCCTTAGCTCTTTAAATATTATGCCCGAGTTACCAGAGGTTTCGACATGCAACGCACTAGCACTGCCGAAGTAAGGCAGCAGTTTTTGGATTTTTTCGCCGATAAAGGCCACGAAGTTGTTCCATCCAGTTCTCTTATTCCAGGGAACGACAAGACGTTGCTTTTCACCAATGCCGGAATGGTCCAGTTTAAAGATCTTTTCTTAGGTGATGAAGTCAGATCTTACAAGCGAGCAGTAACCTCTCAACGCTGTGTTAGAGCAGGCGGTAAGCATAACGATCTAGAAAATGTTGGTTACACAGCAAGGCATCATACATTTTTCGAAATGATGGGTAATTTCAGTTTTGGTGATTACTTCAAAACGGATGCCATAAACAATGCATGGGAATTTCTGACTGAAGTATTAAAGCTACCGAAGGAAAAGCTTTGGGTTACTGTTTATGCCGACGATGATGAAGCGGCGCAGATTTGGATTAATGAAATTGGTTTTCCAGAAGATCGCATAAGCCGTATCGGTGATAAGCCGGGCAAGCCTTATGACAGTGATAACTTCTGGGCGATGGGTGATACGGGGCCTTGCGGTCCTTGTTCTGAAATCTTTTACGATCATGGTCCAGAGATTTGGGGTGGCCCTCCGGGAACGCCTGAAGAAGATGGCGATCGTTATATCGAAATCTGGAATCTCGTATTTATGCAGTTCGAGCGTTTCCCAGATGGCACCATGAAGCCATTGCCTAAACCTTCAATCGATACCGGTATGGGGTTGGAGCGTTTAAGTGCCATTATTCAAAATGGACACAGTAACTATGATATCGATCTATTCCAATACCTGATCAA
>CALHTA010000035.1 GCA_938038645.1 uncultured Thiotrichaceae bacterium | reverse complement strand
GACGCCATCATCCTAGATACGGATAATGGTCCTGAAGATTTATTATTTAAAGAAAACGATTGGCTCTACACTTTCTCAGGCTTAAGCGCTTGTTTTGAGGCGCTGGAACCAATGGGTGTGTTAGCAATATGGTCACCAGTGGTGAGTGATACGCTCAAAGGAAAGCTGGTGCGTGCTGGATTCATGGTGGAGCAGCGAAATGTTCCTGCCAATACTGCTAACACAGAACAGCACGTGATCTGGGTCGCCGAGAAGCTACAACAGGATTAATATGATGAAACGGGTTTGTGTATTGGGGGCAGGTTCGATTGGGGTATCGACTGCATTACATCTACAGCTTAAAGGATGGGACGTTACGCTTGTAGATGCTAAACCACCCGCTAGCGAAACCTCTTACGGTAACGCAGGGGTGATTAGCAGTGGCTCGATTGTTCCCCTGAATAATCCTGATCTATTCAAGTCGTTGCCAGCTTATATCAGTAATCTGCACCCTGCTGTGCGTTACAAAATGTCGTACTGCATTCGGCAGTTTTCTTGGATGAAAAACTTTTTCCAGCACGCGCGTGAGCAGTCGGCGATGAGTAATGCGGATCACTTGAATTTGCTAATTAATGCGGCAGGAGATGAGCACAAGTACTTCATGGGCCTGGCAGGTAATGGTAAGCGTTACACTGAAACGGGCTGGCTGAAGGTTTATCGTGAAGAACGTAAGGCGCAAGAAAAGAGCTTTGAGCGACGTGCTTTGGCTAGGAATAATAAGGAAGTTAGCGAGTTAACTATTGCTGAATTACGCGATCTAGAACCGAGTTTAAGTCCTATTTTCATGGGTGGGATTTGGATTAAAGGCAACGGTTTCATAAACAACCCGCCTGCGTTAATTCGCGAATATGCTGACTACTTTATTAGTATTGGTGGTCAGTTTAAACAGCAGGAAATTCGTTCTATTGAGCCACAAGAGCAAGGCTATCGAGTGCAGTTAGATCAGCAAGTGATTGATACCGACTCCGTTGTTGTCGCATTGGGGCCTTGGTCACAACAAATTTTAAAGCCTTTAGGTTACAAACTGCCGCTGGCAAATGAGCGTGGTTATCATCTGCATTTTAATTTGGCTGAAGGAAGCTCTTTGTATCACTCAGTTCATGATGTTGACGGCGCCTATGTGATGACACCGATGGAGCAGGGGCTTAGAGTGACTTGTGGTGTAGAGCTCAATGATCGAGATGCTGAATCCAACTATTCTCAACTAGAAGCTTTGAAGCCAAGAGTAGCTGAAGCGATTGGTGTTAATGGTCTTACGGACGCAGCACCGTGGCGAGGGTCGAGGCCTTCCTTCCCCGATGGTAAGCCCGTCATTGGGGCAGCACCAAAACATAAGGATTTATGGTTTGCGTTTGGTCATGGTCACATCGGTTTAAATACTGGGCCAATCACCGGAAAGGTGTTGTCTCAAATGATGGATGGAGAAACCACCGATATTGATATGAATGGTTTTAGAGCTGACCGTTTTTAGTCAATACTAATACAATCAGTTGATCAGTAATTATGGAGCAACAATGAAGTCGATTTTAGTCCTTAACGGTCCCAACCTGAATTTATTAGGCATCCGAGAGCCAGAGCAGTATGGCAGCACCACGCTTGCTGATGTAGAAGCACTCTGCATAGAGGAGGGCAAGCGACTCGGTATTGAAGTCAGCTGCTTGCAAAGCAACCATGAAGGGGAGTTAGTCGAAGCGATTCACGGGGCGCGTGAAGGTGTTTTGAATGGAAGTTGCTTGGGTGTGGTATTTAACGCAGGCGCTTATACTCATACCTCTATTGCGCTACATGATGCGATTAAAGGTGCGGAGGTTCCTGTCATTGAAGTGCATATTTCAAATGTGCATGCCCGTGAATCATTCCGTCATCACTCTTATCTGTCGCCTGCGGCCGCTGGGATTATCGTAGGCCTTGGTGTGGATGGTTATCTCTTAGGCATTAACGCTTTAGTAAGGCGAGCGGGCAAATAACTTACATAAATGGTGCGTGATCTTCACGTTGCTTTGACACCCCAAGCCTCATAATTCCAGACATCGAAGTCATAAATGTCTGGAGTTAAAGATAATGAAAATTAAAAATAGTCTGATCGGGATTCTTTTATTATTTGTTGTGAGCAATGTTTTTGCGGCAAAGCCTGTTGTAAGCAATCTTCAAAGCTCGGCTGGGTTAAAGTTAGTTGGGCAAGCTCAAATGCGCTGGTTAATGTTTCCTCTCTATAGGGTGTCGCTAAAAACCGCGGATGGAATCTACCAAGAAAATCGATATCCTCAAATGTTAGATATTCTTTACCTTAGAAATATCGACAAACAAGACTTGCTGGCAGCGACAGATAATCAGTGGGCTAGATTAGGTATTCCACAAGCGAAGCGCACGTTGTGGATTGGTCAGCTAGGCAAGCTGTGGCCCACAATCAGAAAAGGTGACCGCCTCGCGTTTCAAGTAAACCCTGATGGTTATAACTATTTTATCTATAACGGTAAGAGGATTGGTGGAGTTGCCGATAAACAATTTGGTAAATCATTTTTGGATATTTGGTTATCGCCAAGAACGTCACAACCGGGAATTCGTCAGCGTTTAATTGGCTGAGTAAATCGCTTGGTATATTTTTTATTAATGATAAAAAGACGCCACCTAAAAACTGAGGTGGCGTAATAGACGAAGTACGTACTAAACTAGTCGTACTTCATGCGGTTCTATACAGTGCACAAGTATAAGAGGTGTTATTCTACTCTATTATGACTGAATATTGAACATAATTAGGCTTGGTACGTTGCAAAATCTAAAGATAAATAAGTCAAAAAAATTCGTAATTATTAGCTTGTTTCTAATGGCTATAGGCATCGCGCTGCTTTTCCTTTTCAAAGACAATTCGATTCTTTCAGATTCTGCTGAAGCCGCATCAAATGAGGGGCGGCAGTTGCAAAGCACTTATGAGCCATCGGCTGCGCTGCAATTAGCAAGTGGCAAAATAGTTGTACTTGAAGACGAAGTTTCACGCGCCTTGAATTTGATGTCTTTAGATTCTGAGGGCAATCTAGTTGAAAATTCAATTCGTGATCAAGAGCTGAATTCACAGCTGAGTCAGGACTTTGACGACTTAGAAGGAATAGCATTGAGTGCGAGCGGTGAAATCTACGCAACGACGTCATTTTCAAGAACCAGTAAAGGTAAGCAAAGG
>CALHTA010000034.1 GCA_938038645.1 uncultured Thiotrichaceae bacterium | reverse complement strand
AATAAAGCTACAAAACCGCACATAATAATCAACTATACTAGTAATCGATAATTTCACGAAAATAATGTAGAACTATAAGACATAGTCTCAATCTAAAGTACGACAAGCGCAAGGATGTGCTTTTCAAAACTGGTTCAACTTAGTAACCAAATCTAAAGGAATTCAGAGAAATGAATACATATAGAAATTGCCTGCTAACCATGGCTGTCTGTGCGACTGTCAGCTTCTCTAATTTTGCTGCAGCTGCTTCAACGGATGCAAAAGCATCAAAACAAACTAAATCGACGCCTAGCAAACTACTGGATAATGAGTCACGATTCGGACGAAATGTTCGAGCGGATATTGTACAACCACTGGGTAGAAACAGAATTTGCAAAGCCCCTAGTCCAGTTTGCGAATGCAAGACGGTATCATCACGCGTTAAATGTGAAGCTAAGTCTCTAAAGCGTCGATAGCGTATAGAGTGGATCGATAGATTTTCAGGGTGGCTTCCCTAGCCGCCCTAAATGATGAGTAGTGCTCGCTTATCTCATCATTTCTTAAGCGCCTGTATTATATAAATAATTAGGCGGATAAATTTCTTTGATGCAGACAGACGGTCTGGTTCATATTGCATTTAGATTTCGTAGACTAGAATTTCCCTGATAAAAAAAATAATGGATGGATTGAGCAAGCAGCTCAACCAATTGTTTGAATTGTTGCTAAAGGGCTGGCAACGGTTGAAGTACAAACATAACAAGAAAGGGACTATACAAAAAATGTATAAAAGAATCGTAGGGGCTAGTTTAGGATGCCTATTGGCATTGTCTTTGAATACTGTAATGGCATCTCCCCTGTCAAATCACAGTTCACCACTGGGAATAAATACCAACGAAGCGCTGGAAAACAATACCAGTTTGCCGTTTGTTGATTTATTTCGTTTATCAATGCCGTTTGATGAAGCCAGACCTTGGTTTACTAAGGGTCATGTTCGTTACGACAAGAATGGTTGGCCAAATAATTTAAATGGTGGGCAAGCAGGTACACGTTTTCTAAATCAGGTTGATCCTAAGGCATTACCATACGGGCTTTACACTGTTCGTTATGACGGTCAAGGCGCTATAAAATATGGTGCTAGTGCACAGCTGGTCAGTAGCCAGCCTGGTGTTGATTTAATCGCACTTAATCCTATGTCGGATAACAAGATCACGGCAACTTTAACGATCCAACATACTAATCCACGTAATCATATCCGCAATATCAGAATTTTGATGCCGGGTGGAATTTGTGCAAATAACGCGTTCCAACGTGTTTCACACCCTTCACACTGCCGTGGTAACTATCAGGCGTTTGCCGATCATTACCATCACATCACGTTCAACCCTGATTACCTAAACTTCATGAAGGACTTTAAAGTGCTTCGTTTTATGAATATGGCAGGGATTACGCGTAACAACTTACAGCACTGGTCACGTCGTCCTCACATGCAGCAAGAGACTTGGGGAGGCAAAGAAGGTCGCCGTGGTGTACCAATTGAAGTCATGGTCAAACTAGCTAATCAACTCAATGTTGACCCTTGGTTTAGCATTCCGCACAAGGCGGACAACGACTTTATCAAGCGCTACGCACAGTACGTGAGGCGTCACCTGAAACCTCATCTAAAAGTCTACGTTGAGTACAGTAACGAAACTTGGAACGATGTGTTTGTGCCACAAGCTGAGCACATGAAGCAAACGGGTGTTCGATACAAGCTTGATAATGATAGACGCGTAGCAGGCGCTAAGTATTACTCGCTGCAAAGTGTTCGCATTTTCAAAATGTGGGAGCAAGCGTTTGGTGGAAAGCAGCGCTTAGTTAGAGTGATGGGTGGATTAAATACAGACACTAATCTTTCGCACACAATACTCGGTTATCGCGATGCATACAAAGAAGTCGATGCTCTGGCAGTAGCGCCCTATTTCTATGTTGCTCAAGATAAAATGCGCCAGATTCGCAGCGTTCAGAATGTTTTCCAGCAGTTAGATTCTCCGAATAATCGTTACTCGATTAAGAACACGCTGGCAAAAGTTAAAATGCAGGCTGATATCGCAAAGAGTTATGGCGTTGATTTAATTGCCTACGAAGGCGGTCAGCATTTCGTTCATAGCAAAACTCATTCTGTTACTGATGGTGCTACGCCACATTTGATTCAAGCTAATCGTCACCCGCACATGGCAACCTTATACAATCGTTTGTTACAAGGTTGGAAGCAAGCGGGTGGTAAGCTGTTTGTTGCTTTTTCTGCTCCACGCCCTTACACATGGCATGGAAGCTGGGGAATCAAGGAATACATCAATCAGCCTGCTAACCAAGCCCCAAAGTATCGTGCACTGCTTGGATTTGCTAGAGGTAATCCTTGTTGGTGGGCCGCTTGTCGCTCAACGGGTATCCAACGTTTACCTAAGCCACAAACTGTCGCGGTAGTAGGTAACCCAGAAGATGGCCCTGACTTACAAAAGCCACAGACCGTGCGTATTCGTAAACAAGGTAAATCTCGTAACGGTATTCACCATGCAGCCTCTAACCGCATCGGTAGTTTGATTAAAGGCACCATTCAAGGTCACCGTGACTTATCAGGAACTTGGCGTTCTAGCTGGGATGATCAGAATCTTTATGTGAAAGTTAGTATCGTTGATGACAGACACGTTAAAGATTCTCCGATGCCTTGGGCAGATGATTCGATTGAAATATATATTGATGCCGATGGAAGTCGTAAGAGCCGTTACGATGGTTGGAATGACTTTCAGCTGACCTATCGTTTATATGACCAGCGTTTAACTGCAGGCGGTAATACGCCTAAGAATAAGATTCATGCGGTTCAACATAGAATGGTTAAATTAGCTAATGGCTATGAGCTTGAAACGACTATTCCTTGGAGCACCTTAAACGTGAAGCCTAAGCATGGTCATGTTGTGGGATTTGATATTCAAGTCAATGACGATGACAGCGGTAATCAACGCGATAGTAAGCTTGCTTGGAACGCTAAAACAGATCAGGCATGGAAAAACCCTCGTATGTTTGGGCGGATGATTCTAACGAACTAATTGGAAGATAATATTTTACTAAACCTTAGAAAAATTGGGGAATTACTAAACAAAATAAGAAATAATCAAGCTTTTCAGTAGCTTATTGGCTTTTAAGTTTGAACCTTTATCAGTTTTAAACTACTTTAAAGAGGCGGATTGAATATATTGTTATCAATCCCCTCTTTTTTAACTAGATATGGGAAGTCATTATGGAAAGTTTATTACCTCTGATTATTCAGCTTGTAAGTGGTGCGGTTGGTGGAAATGCAGTAGGTTCTATCTTTAAGAATTTATCACTTGGCGGTCTTGGTAATTCCATTGCTGGTGTTGTCGGTGGCGGTCTTGGTGGCTCACTTCTTGGTATGCTTGGTATGGGCATCGGTGGTGGCGGTATGGATGCTGCAGGTATTTTAGGCACAGTGGCAAGTAGTGCCGTTGGTGGTGGTGTTCTGATGACTGTCATCGGCTTCATCAAACGCCTAATGGGTAAGTAATTCCCTCAGACACATTAAGGCCCGCTCAAAATATGAGCGGGCCTTTTTTATGCTCGATTAACTTTGCTGAGATGCGGTTTCAATCTTTAGCGATCTAATATGCTCAACAAGTTCTGGAAAAAACGCATGAAACGTTTTCTCGATTACGCCGTATTGCTTTACTACTTCGCCGTAAGCCTCATCTAAATTATTTTCAAAACGAATTCGGTTACTAATCGCGATAAGCGTTTTGTCCACGGTATCTGTAGACACATAACGTGCTAACCACCCTTCTTTTGCCATTCCCCTTAGCCGGTTTCTCATTAAGTCAGGCATAAACTGTTCTACTTCCGAGAGCTGCTGGTGTGCGTGTTGGGTAAATGCAGCTAATTCCATCTCATGAAAATCACTCCATGACTTCGCCAGCATATGATCAAATGTGACATCTAACATGATCGGTACAAAGCGGCGAAAGGCAGGATCAAACTCTGTTCTCAGTCTAGTGACAGCAGGATGGCTATCGGTAAACTTATCGGTTGCACGATGATTATCAATACCCCTCAATATGCCTTCAGGCTGAATGGATAAATCAGCCTGCTTGAGAAAGTCAGCCATTAAGTTACCCGCTTTAGATAAGCCATTATCTTGAGACAGGTAAAGATGGGCTAAGTAATTCATTCGTAGTGCTTTAGCTGATTAATTAGCATAAAAAGCATCGAGAACATTGATGAAATTTTGTAGTTGGTCTTTGGGTAAATCATTAATCCCTGCAGCGGCTTTACGACCACCACCTGATGGGAACTGACGGCATATCTCATCGGCCCCCGTTTTGTTATTAAGCGGCGCGCGTACACTCACCAAATATTTACCATCAGCCTTCTCAGTAATTACCGCATGAGACCTATCAGGATGTAGGTTTGCAAGTGAATTTCCATAAACACCGCTAACACGGCGCGCCCAAGCCGCATTCGGCAGCATAAAGGCTGCACTCGTGTCGCTGGTGTGCATGGCAGGTGTTTGTTCCGCGCTGCTCATGTCTTCTAAGTAACCATTTTCTAACCTTTCAAAGGTGGCTTTACCTTCTTCAAAAAAATCAAATGGGCTGGCAAAGTCTTTCATCGCGAGAAACAATGCATCCGGTGCAAAGTGCAAATCATCGACCGTTGCGCCATAGCCGTTGTAGTTAATGTAGATACCTAGTTTTTCAAGCTGTTGCATTTGGGTTTCAGAAAGGCCACTTGCTTTGCTTAAAGCTTCGCCAACCTTTTTAAGATT
>CALHTA010000033.1 GCA_938038645.1 uncultured Thiotrichaceae bacterium | reverse complement strand
GGCCATTGTTCAAATATTAACTTTCCCCAAAGTGCCGCAAACAAGAGATAGGTAAAATCCAGCGGTGCCAATAAGCTAGCGTCGGCTGTCTGATATGCGCGAGTGATGCAGATATTACCCGTAAGGTTAAGCAGCGACATTAATACTGCAAAACCAGCAATCGTCCAAAGCAGTGGTGGCCAGCCAATGGCAACAAATGGCATTGAATGTTGAAGCTCATTTGACAATGGAAATAGCGTTAAAACAACAGCGCCTATCAGCCCACAACAAATGAAGACGATGCCAACAGCCCAAGCTAGTGCCAAAGTGCTTTCACCCCGGCAAAAACGCCTGACGATTAAAATGTTACAGCCATAAAAAAAACCCGCAACAATAGGCATAATTTGCACTGGGGAGAAAGACTCCTCCCAAGGGCTTAACATGAATAATGCCCCTGTAATTCCTATTAGGATCGAACCTATTCTCCAACGACCAACCGCCTCTCCAAGCACTGGCCCAGCAAGCAAAGAAACAAAAACAGGATAGGTATACAGCCCAGCAGCCATTTGGGCGACCGATAAATATGGGGCTCCACCAAAGAAGAAGAACATACATACCGTTAAAAATAGCGCTCTGAGGTAAACCGCTTTTTTGCTGATGGGTATCAGTATGCTTAACCCGCCGGATAGTGTAGCCAACAGCAAAAGTAAACAGAGGTTGCTAAAAGAACGTAAAGTCTGAAACTGCCAAAACGACGTTTCCACTGACATTAGCTTGATAAAAGAATCCTGCGCTGCTAATACAAAAGCACCGAGCAAGACCAGAGCTATGGCTAACAAAGGGCGATCGATTTGGTCAGTTTTTTCAAATAAAGTAATTTTCATGATCCCCTCCCATACCAGCTCGCAATCATGTTAAGGGATAACCCTCTAAACAAGCTATTTATAATGCCACTTTACTGTTAAATTCTATTCAATCTAATGCATCTAAAGCGGATAAACCATGAGTCTTATTCACCCATTTAAGCTTGATGTTCCAGAAGCAACACTTCAACACATTCGCACCCGGATTGAAGAGTTCCCATGGCATGAAATGCCGGTTGATGGGGGCTGGGAGTATGGAAGCAATCTAGATTATATGAAAGCGCTTTGTCGCTACTGGCTTGATGAATATAACTGGAAACAGCATGAAACGGAGATCAATCAGTTTCCCCATTACATCGCTGAAGTTGATGGCCTAGACCTTCATTTTATTCATGAAAAAGGTAGTGGTGAAAACCCAATGCCTCTACTAATTTCACATGGTTGGCCTGGTTCTGTGATGGAGTTTAAGGAGCTCATCGAACCACTAGCTCACCCCGAGAGATTTGGCGGTAAAGTCGAGGATGCATTTGATGTTATCGCACCGTCTCTTCCGGGCTTCGGTTTTTCTGCAAAGCCGCCACGCCCTTTTGGGCCACGTAAAATGGCCGGGCTATTCAACACGTTGATGACTGATACTTTGGGATACGAAAACTACCTAGCACAGGGAGGAGATTGGGGTGGAGCAATTTGCAGTTGGTTGGGTTTTGATCATGCCACAGCTTGCCGAGCTATCCATATTAACATTCTCACTATGCGCCATCCTGCAGGGCCACAGGGTGAAGCAGAAGAGGCTTGGGCTGCCAAGTTTGATCAAGACCAAATCATGCAAGATGGATACCGAACCCAGCAAGCCACTAAACCACAAACCCTTAGTTATGCCATGATGGACAGTCCTGTTGGTGTTGCTGCCTGGCTGATTGAAAAATTTAACGCTTGGTCTGATACCGATGGCGATGACATTGAAAGCTCACACAGCAAAGATGACTTGTTAACAAATATTATGATTTATTTGGTTACCGGCACTTTTAACACGGCCTCTTGGATTTATTATGGGCGTCGCGAAGAAGGTGGGCGTTTGTTATCTGAGAAAGATGAAAGAGTTGAAGTGCCAACAGCGGCCGCCCTATTTCCAGCTGAAATGCTGGCTTGGCCACCTCGCACTTACGTTGAGCGACTTTATAATATTCAGCGTTGGACCGAAATGCCTAGGGGTGGGCATTTTGCAGCAATGGAAGAACCAGAACTTTTGCTCAATGACATTCGTGACTTTGCAAGGTCATTACGAGCAAACAACTTCTGAAGTAACACACCTTTTAAAAAGCGTGTTACCTCTAGGCGCTAACTATCAAGCTTCTATTGGAACGGTTTCCTGTAAAGAGGCCCGTGACTGAGAGTTTTTGTTTTGGCCTTTGCCAGCCAATTCACCAAGGTTTTGATAATCATAAAAATCGTTAAGTGTACAGATCCCATCAAGCAGACTCACTGCGGCAGCCGCCAGTAATGAGTCTCCCCCAAGATTGAAGAAATTACTGGATTTATCAATCGTTTCCTCGTCGATATTGAGCAAGGTCGCCCAGATATTAGCGATTTTTCTTTCAGCCTCAGTTTCCAAAGGAATTAATTGTTTGGGTTCTTCTATGCCAGCGTCAGCTATTTTACTTAATTGTTTTTTGTCTGTTTTACCTGCTGAGTTTAAGGGAAAGGAATCACAAGCAATAAAACTTTTTGGAAGCATAAATGACGGTAATATTTTAACCAATGCCTCAAATATTAAATCCTTTTCAACTTTTCCAATATAATAGCCAGTGAGCGTCTGTGTCATGGGTTCAAACACAACAGCGGCATCCTTTATGCCAGGCACTTCAAGCATTGCATTTTCAATCTCTCCAAGTTCTACCCGCATTCCTCTAATTTTGATCTGATCTTCATGTCGACCAAAATATTCCAGTTCACCGTTCGCACCCCAACGGCCAATATCACCTGTTCTATAAAGCCTACCTGTCGACCACTGAGCTAACTCATGGTTGAAGTCAAATGCTTGTGTCGTTTTTTCATCTGAGTTGATATAACCTAAACCAACCCCAATCCCTGAGACACAGATATCGCCTAAGGTTCCGTACGGTACATAATCATCATTTTGATCAAGGATGTGTATCCGCATATTACAAATTGGCTTACCGATTGGAACAATATTATTCTCAGGTGGCACTTGAAAACGGTGGTGCGTAATATCATCACTACACTCCGTTGGCCCATAAGCATTGACTATCTCAATCTCTGGATAAAGCCCGAACCAACGTTTAACTTGCTCATGCTTTAATGGCTCACCCGTTAATACCATCATCCTTAAGAACGTTAGCGGTATTGTATTTTGACTCAGGTAGTCAAGCACCAGCGAAAAATACGAAGGCACCACTTCTAGTACCGTAACTTTATCTTTATTAATTTGATCAAAGAAACTGGCTATCGATAGCTGTTGATATTTTGAATAAACGACCGTTTTGGCTCCACAATACAAACCAATTAAAGCTTGCCATACGGAAATATCAAAAGTCACCGGAGCAGTTTGGGCCATGACATCGTTGGAGGTTAAATCCAAATCGACCACTTTTGACATTAGGTGATTCGCCATTCCTGAGTGTTCTAGTAGTGCGCCTTTAGGAACACCTGTAGAGCCAGAAGTAAACAGCACATATGCTTTATCGTCCCAGCCAGCGTTTACTGTTAGCTTTCGCGCTTTCTCACTATAATCGGGCGTCACTAAAAGCGCTATGTCTGTACCAGACGTGATGTCAGCAAGTAAACCTGCTTGATCTTCAGCACAAATCACTGCCTCCGCTTTTGCTTCCGACAATATTGTACTGATCCTTGCAGGCGGAACGGTGATATCGATTGGTAAATAAATAGCACCTTCACCCATTATCGCAACTAGACTACAGATCCAATCATTACCTCGAGGGAGTGATACTGCTACCACTTTTTGATGAAACGATTTTAGTTTTAGCTGTTCAATCAGGTCATTCACTCGGGATATAACTTCAAGCCCTGACATTGATTTATATTGGTCTTCTAATAAGGTTTTATTCGAGTTATGTCCAATACTTCTATTGATCACATTAAGCGCAGACTCTTCTTTTAGTTTAATGATCTCGCCACTGCCAATCTGCACGAGTTCCTCGACTTCAGCACTGGATAGCAAACTCTTTTTAAGGAATTGGGCAGAACAATCATCAAGCAATGAATCGATCGCTCCTAAGAAATACTCTGCAAACCTAGTCATTCTTTGTAAGTCGTAGTAGTCAGGATTATAGTAAAAATCTATTAGATCGATCTGTTTCGACTCACTTTTATTACAGCTCACAAGTAACGGAAAATCGACACCAAACTGCTCAGCGTACTGTTGATAAAACTTAGGCACTGATGTTTCATTGCGAGTGTTTTCCGCGATTTCAAAGGCCGTTTGAAAAAGGGTAATTTGATTGTTATTTGCCTCATTAATTTGCTTGGCTGCACTCGCTTTTCTATCTACTTTTTTTAATTCAGCCTCACAAATAACGATTAAATTCATCCAAGTCATATCTTTTGCAAGCGAAATATTTACAGCTGCGGTTTCATTGATTGAGGAGAATGAGGTTTCGTTAGGACCTGGACCGTATTTAAGCAAGTTTGAGAGATAACCGACATCAATCTTCATTGAATTATTTATGAAGCTTAGCGCTCGAATGGAAGTTGCCAAGAGCATACTTTCTATAGAAAGCGAATTGTCTTGGGCAATTTTGGCTAGGCCAGCAATTTGTGGTTTTTGTATTATTATTGAATTGTGAGCCACTTAATAAACCTCCATGAAGGTGTAACAGCTAAATATTTGTAAGGAAATGGAGCGCAGACTTGCGATTAAGCGCGCCCTTTTATTAATAACCCTGTTCTTAATCCGGGTGAGTCAGCGAACAATAAGAAAAGCTGCCCATTAAGATCTTCTTCCACGCTGGCATAATCGCTAAGGTTGATTAGGGAATCATTTGAATAGCAATGCCCAATCCTTGTAATGTTATTTTGATAGATCTTGCTTTTATCAGCGCCCGCTTCGATTTCTTTTAGCTGGGAAATAGGCTTGAACAAGTTGTTAGTAAAAACCATTGATACATCACTCATCGAGTATCCATTGGTATGCAATAGTGAATGATTGAGTTCCATAGCCAATTCAGAGGTGAAATTTGAATCTTCGTACATTGTTTCAACCTCTGAGACAAAACGGGTATCTACAATGTCATAACCCTTCACATCATGCGTGGTAACAATGCACGCACATGATGAATCACTAAAAATCCCATAGCGCTTAAATCGCTCTGAGCTAGACTTCGTTTTGTCGGCCGCAACTACCAATACTGCTCCCATTCCACTCGAGCTCAGAAGGCCATTTGCTACGCTAATACCCATTAATAAAGAATCACAGCCATTAGTTTGAATGGTAATCGGATATGCGTTCTTTAAATTGAGCCTATCTAAAACCGCTTTTTTATCATCTGACTTTTCTTCACAACCGTTACTGGAAGCAGTGTTGCAAAACACGACTCCGGTGATGTCGGCTCTTTCGAGCGAAGATGCATCTAAGGCTTTCTCTGCAGATTCAATTTCAAATTCTATAATTGACTTCGTAGATTGGAAGTAATCACCCCATCCCCACAAATCCGGTAATGCTGGTAATTCTGATTCCTCAAATCCTTTTGCCTCTTGGTAATTCTTGCGCTTGTCGCCCAGCACATATTGAACTGAAGTAAGAATATTATTATTTTTGTTATTCATTCATTATCCATTTTTGGAAGTATTACCCACTTTCGGGGGAACGCGAAAACATTTATGTCACCTCAGGCATTACCCTAGCCTTAATAATTGTGCCTCATCAGACAGGCTTGGCTGAAATTTGTATATTCCGACTAGCTGCCTATCCATTGGTCTATTCAAAACGTATCTCTCCTAAATCTGCTGGTACGATCACAGAAAAATACTAAAAATAATAATAATTCCTGTGTCTGGTTTACTGTCATGGCTATATCCACCCCAACAAGACCTGCTACTGAAAGAAAGCAAACAAGATCGCTTGCTGATCATGTGCTTCCAAGGAACGATCTTGAAAAAAAACTGGCTTCGATATGGTTAGAATTTTTAACGACTAACGAAATCAGTATCCATTCCGACTTTTTTGCTTTGGGAGGAAGCTCATTATTGGCAGTGGGTATTGTTTCTCGCATAAGCGACGAATTTGATTTAGATTTACCAGTTCGGGATTTCTTTGCTAATCCAACCATTACCACTCAAGCAAGGCACATTAAACAACTGTTGGATCTCAACACTGTAGAGCAGGATGAAAAAGACAACCCTGATCAAGAGAGCATTGATCTTCGCAATCGCCTACCTCTTATAAAACCGGCCTATTTTAATTGTCAAACAGAAAGGCTGTTCGGAATTCATTACAAGCCCCGAGCACATCAAAAATTAAAATCACATGCTGTTTTGGTATGTCACCCTCTCGGGCATGAATACGCCCGTTCCTATAGAAACTTGCAGCAGTTTTCACTGCAACTTGCCCAAGCAGGATTCGACACCTTTCGTTTTGATTATGCTGGCACTGGTAACTCTTCAGGTAAATCTGAAGGAGCAGAATCGAACACCTATTTTCAAAACATTAAAACAGCGGCCCAGTACATCCGCCGCCAGAGCCATGCCGAAACTCTTTCAGTTATTGCCGTTAGAATGGGCGCGCCGTTGGTAGTTAAAGCAGATGTTGACGAAATAGAAAATCTTATTTTATGGGACCCCGTTGTTAAGGGTTCAAGCTTCATCAGGTTAATGCATGAATTCCATCATGCAGCATTGAGCAGGTTAGAACGTTACAGAGTAAAGCGACTATCCTCTGATCCACAACAGTTATTCGGTTTTGCAATCAGCAAGTCCCAAGAAGCCAGTTTAAACCGCTTGAAAATGCCTGATTTTAAAACGGCCGATCTGACAAGCCTAAACGCCACTAATAGGATACTAGTGACTAGTGAGTCTTATTTAGACAACGAACCCGGGGCAATGAGCCTGACAGAACACTGCCAACACTACTCAACCAATGATGAAATCCAATGGCATGACCGCCTTTATACCGAGAGTGCGTTTTCGTCACCTCAGGCATTCAAGGTCATGATGAATGTATTAAAAGGAGAACAATAATAATGGATCAACCACTTGTATTTGGTAAATTTGACCACCTTGTTGGCATAGAAAACATTGTTAAAAGTGACCACTCACTCGCCATGATCATGATGACACCTGGCATGCTGCATAACACTGGGCCTTTCAGAATGCATGTCGATATTGCTCAGAGCCTCGAGAAACAAGGTATTTCATCACTACGTTTTGATCTTTCTGGGATCGGCGAAAGCCTCGGAATTGGTGCTTCTGGAAAGTCGATTGATAGAGCTGCGTCTGAAGCCAGTGAAGCGATGGATTACCTAATGCAAACCCACGGCATTAAGCAATTTATATTATTCGGTTTATGCAGTGGCGCTGATGACAGCATACAAACAGCACTAAAAGATAAACGCGTCAGAGGCGTTATTACACTGGATGGTGCCGCTTATAAAACGCCGAAATTCTTTCTTAGAGAATCCGTTTTAATGGCCCGTAAAATGCTTAGCGTTAATAAGTGGATAAACAAGCTGAGACGAGCCACAGGAAACGATAAAGCCCCCCCTTCATTAGCAATGGGCACCGATATTCGAGAATTCCCAGAAACAGCTGAGCAAGCTTGCAAAGAATTACAACAGCTTGTGGATTCTGATGTGCGACTACATTTCATTTACACTGGCGGCACAGACTATTACAACTATGCCCGCCAGTTTTACGATATGTTACCCCAAATGAAATGGCGGGGTACGGAGTCAACCGAGTATTTTTCACACATGGATCACGTCGTTATGCTATGCGAAGATCGAAAGCTTTTAGTAAACCATGTCACTGATAAAACCTTAGAAATGTCTGGTGCTATAGCAGCTTAGTTATCCAAACGCTTTAAGAATTCAGGCAGTAACTCAACAGAACCCAGCACAATATCGGCATGATCTTGAATATCCTCTGCTTGAGCTGGGCCTGTTAAAACACCCACACACAGCGCTGCGCCCGCTGCTCTTCCACAATGTAAGTCGTGTGTGCTATCACCCACCATGGCGACCTCTGAGGCGTTTATTCCGCATTTTTCAGCAAAGGCTTGCAACATCCCGGGGCCTGGTTTAGCTCCAAAACCACTATCAAAGCCACAAATAAAATCAAACTGCTCCTGTATTGCTGCTTCACTTAGCTGCGTTTTAGCACTAGATTCGAAATCATTAGTTGCACAACCCAGCATCATGCCTGAGTTTTTCAGTGAGGTGAGCAATTCATGTAAATCACAGACGGGTATGACCGGAAGGTTTTGTAATTTTTCAACACCAATCGCTTCTATTTGTTTGTAATCAAGCGCTGGATGAATGTCAGCCCATGCAAGATTGATTTCGTGTGCTGAGGCATTTACGACCAAAGATCCGGGAGTGAAAGTTTGAGTATCGATATCATAACCACAGCCATCAGCTAATGCTTTCTGCAATTTTAAATCATCCCCACCTAAGGTTTGAATGACGCGATCACACCAGATCTGCCAAGTATTCCCATATTTAAATAAGGTTCCATCTTTATCAAACAACACGCCTTTAATCGTAATACTCATAAACTGGTTCTACTCAAAATTAACGACATCGCCCAAATCAGACTACACTCCGCTCGAGTCAACAGCAGGAGGAATGAGGACTAATTTTCCAGTAAATTGCTTCTCCAGAAAATCTTTTTGCGCTTGAACAATTTCATTTAATGGGTAAGTAGCTGCTACCGCAGGTTTAATTTCATTGCGCTCGATATAAGCTACCAGATTTTGAAACACCTCTTCATCCTGATACGTACAGCCATAGAAAGTGAGATCTTTCAGATATAGTGTTCTGACATCAAGCTCTACCATAGGCCCTGCGATTGCCCCCGCGGTGGCGTAACGCCCACCACGCTTTAGTACTTCTAACAGTTTTGGCCACTCTGAGCCTGCGACTAGATCCACCACTAGATCAATGCTGTCAGCACCGAGCGCGGCAACTATGTCGGCATCACGAGCTAAGACTCTATCTGCG
>CALHTA010000032.1 GCA_938038645.1 uncultured Thiotrichaceae bacterium | reverse complement strand
CGCTTTTAATTGTTAACGAGAACGGATCGCAGTTAACACGCCGCCTTTACCGAATGCATACACAACGTCGCCGCTTTTAACGACTGGAATGTGATATCCAGCAGGATCACCCGTAATTCTTGCAGTAATTAGACCGCTTTGGGTGTCAATCCAATGAAGATTTCCTTGTTTGTCACCAATTACCGCATGGCTGCCACTGGAGGTTAGCGTTGGGGTTGTCGGCTGTCGGTTTTCCAAATCATCTTGGCTCCAGACGCTCTTACCATCTAACGGTTGAATCTTCCAGATGTGACCCTTTTCATCCGCACTAAATACGTTATTCGCATTAGCATCAGCCCCAGTGATTGATGAGAATACCTTAGCCCATCCAACCTTGCCGTTGCCCATATTCACACCAACCATTCGGCCGTTGTTATTACTCGCAAATAGCGCATTGCCTAATGGCTTTAAGCGTCCATCAATATCAACCAACTGATCTAGCTCAGAGCTGCCTTTAGGTACTGAGAGCGTGACTTCCCAGATTGGCTTTCCAGAATTTAGGTCGTATGCGGCAAGCTTGCCGTTGTCAAAACCGGCGATAACGCCTTTATCAACAACGATAGGAACGCTTGCACCATAGAATGAAAGCTGTGGTGTACGCTGTTGGCGTTGCCAAACCACTTCACCATTAGAGCTATTTAGACCGTGAAGCTTACCGTCGATGGTGCGAAATACAACCCGACCTTGAGAAGCAGAGGAGACTGCCAGAACTTCAGTGCCTAACCCCGCCACCCATTTATTTTTGCCGGTTTTAGCATCAATAGCAACCGCGTTACCATCGCGCGTTCCCGCAAAGACAGTTGTCTCATCACCATTGATACCACCACTAATTAACTGGCCTACTGGATTGCTCCAGATAGCAGCACCAGTGGTTTTATTCCATGCAGATAAGGTAACGCCGTTAGCCGTATAAATGGCGGTGTTGTTGATAAAGGGGCGAATCTTAACGTTGCTAATATTCGTCCCTGTATTAACCTGCCACAAAGTTTGTGCGTTGACATTCTTAGCAATGGTTTTCAAGGGCTTAACAATGGGCGCGACGTATACGTTTTGACCAAACAATTGACTACCCGGTATGGATTGCCCGCTACAGCCTGCGACTGCGAGACTAAATGAAACAATCAATACACTATTTAAGACATAGGGGGGTAGTCTGGTATTCACGTATTACGCTCCTTTACCTAAGTTGTCACGCTTCATTTTAAGGTATCTAGCTGGATTAGACCCAGCGCTCAAAATGGCTTTATCATAAGCCTCGCGTGCTTTTTGCAAATCCTTTTTAGCGACGTATAAGTCGCCTCGCAACTCTTCTACTAACGAAGTGTAAGCGACGGCAAGTTTGGTATCCAGTAAAGTTTCTGCATCGCTTAATTTTCCTTCAGCGATATAAAGACGTGCCAAGCGCAATTTGGCGATGTCTGCGACACTACTATCTTTACCTTCAATAGCAACTTTCAACGAAGCGATTGCTGTTGCTGGGTCTTCTTGACTTGCTTCTGACGCAGCCGCCAACGAAGCCAAAGCAGCATAAGGCGTTGAACTGAAGTCTTCAGCGACTGCTTGAAGCGCTTTTACCTTGTCAGATTCCGCTTCGATAGCAATGTTTAGCTGCTGAGAAGCTGCAGCTGCTTGATCTTTTTGGTGTTGTTGCCAGTATTGCCAGCCAAATACACCCGCTAGTGCAATGGCAATGCCCGCGCCAATAGAGGTGCCGTTTTCACGCCACCACTTCTTTATCTGTTCCGCCCGTTCGTCGTCACTAATTAACTCATCAGCCATTAGGTTTGTCCTGTAAATATTGTTGTTTGTAAGTGATCTTTTAATGCTTCTTGCGCCACTTGAATTTGTGGCTCAGCGTTGCGCAAGGGCTTTAGAATGACATTATTCTCAGTCAGCTCATTATCACCTAAGATAATAGCAAACTTTGCACCAGATTTATCAGCTCGTTTCATTTGTGATTTGAAACTGCCGCCTGCGGCATTATTGACAATACGCAGCCCTGGTAATTCATCTCGTAACGTTTCAGTCAGCTTCAACCCCGTGTTTTCTGCCGCTTCACCTTGCATCACCATATAAATATCAGGTGACTGAGTCGGTGTTTCAATTGCCTGCTCTTCTAATAGCAGCACAATACGCTCAAGTCCCATCGCAAAGCCTAATCCAGGCGTTGCTTTTCCGCCGAGCTGTTCAACCAAGCCGTCATAGCGTCCGCCCGCGCAAATAGTGCCTTGAGTGCCAAGCTCAGTTGTGACCCACTCAAATACAGTACGGCAATAGTAATCAAGACCACGAACGAGGCGAGTGTTGATTACAAAAGGAATGCCCATTTCGGTAAGTAATAGCTTGAGTCGCTCAAAATGTTCTTCTGATTCAGCATCAAGGTGGTCTAAAAGCTGTGGAGCCGCTTTAATGATATCGGCGATGTCTGGATTTTTACTATCCAATACGCGTAGTGGATTGGTAAGCAGGCGACGCTTAGATTCTTCATCAAGTTTATCTTCATGATCCTTTAAGTAGCTAACCAGAACTTCACGGTATTTATTGCGTGCTTCGTTGCTGCCCAAAGAGTTTAATTGTAACTCGACATTTTTTAGGCCTAGGCGCTTCCAAAGTCGTGCAGAGACAGCGATAACTTCGGCGTCAATATCAGGTCCAGGAATGCCAAAGGTCTCAATGCCGGCTTGATAAAACTGGCGATAGCGTCCTTTCTGTGGGCGTTCATGCCTGAACATCGGCCCGATGTACCAAATTCTTTGCTGCTGGTTATAAAGTAAACCATTTTGAATGCCCGCTCTAACACAGCTTGCTGTGCATTCCGGCCGCATAGAAAGGCTGTCACCGTTTCTATCTTCAAAGGTATACATTTCCTTTTCAACAATATCGGTTACTTCGCCAATGGAACGGCTAAACAGCTTCGTTGATTCTAGTACAGGCGTACGGAGTTCTTTGTAGCCATACTGAATGAATAATTCGCGTAGTGTGCCTTCAAGATAGTTCCAGACTGGGGATTGATCAGGAAGGATGTCATGCATCCCTCTGATCGATTGAATTACTTTTGACATGGGTTTTCGGTTAACTGTTTAGATTATTCAATAGTGAAATTGGCAACACTGCCGCGAATGAAAGGGGTCAAGTCAAAAGGCTTGCCATCAACTGTCAATTCAAGTTGCTGTGCGTTACCGACACGAACAACCATTGGCTTAGGCAAGACCATGTCTTTAGAGTCACCTTTTTGCGAAAGGCCTTCAAACAACTTCTTCTTGTCGTTATCACGAATACGCATCCAGACTTCATCTTTGAAAGTCATTTTTAAACGGCTGCTGCCTTCAGGAACTTCAGCCGCGTCAGTCTCAGCATCAGTTGCGGTTTCAGCATCGGTTGAAGCTTCTTCCGAAGGCTCTCCCTCAGACGTTTCGGTGCTGCTCACTGGCTCTCCATCATCCACTGAAGGGAAGCTCACATTTCCGTTGGCCGTTAGCACTGCAGGCCCAGATGCTGCGAGGTCACCTTCAATTGGAGTCGTCCCATTAGCAATGGGTAAATCTTCTATGGGTAGTGGAGCAGGGATGCTACCCGTGAGTAGTGGGTTGTCAGTCGTGTTTTGATTAGTAAAGCCTGAATTAGATTCTTGAGAGAAATTACTCCAAGTGTCGCTAAACCAGTTCTTTACGCCAGGAATCATGGATAGCACCGCAAGCAGGCCCAGCAACAAAACGACTAAACCTAGCTTAACTAAACCAGAAGAAATGCCACCGCGACGATTGCCTGAAGAGGTCGAGGTTGCAGCAAAATGATAATCAAGCTCATTGGGCTTGGCGCCACGAAGTTTCTCGTAAGCAGCAATCATGCTGGCAGGGTCAACCTCAGCAAACTTTGCGTAGCTACGTAAATAACCGCGCACATAAGGCGGTTCCGGTAACTGATCAAGTTGCTCAGTTTCAAGTGCAGTAATAATTTTAGGCGATAAGCAAAGGGCTTCAGCAACTTGATTAATGTTCAGGCCGCGCTCTTCCCTGTAGCGACGAAAAATAGCCGTGAGATCACCAGATTGTGCTTCGACTACTTCAGTAGATTCTATTGATTGCTCAACTGCCATGAATTGATAATTCCATTTATTTTAGCTATCTATTATAGCGCCTTCACCTGATTCTAATGAGTGGCTCAGGATTGAAAGCGTCCCGCTAATTTGCTCTTGCACTGACCCGCCGCGTTCAGGTCGCCAAGATGACTATTTATTTGTACGCAAAGAGCTAACGACTCGGCAACCTCAGGGTTTCTTTCATGATACCGCTGAAGGAATGCCTGTGCTCTTGTGTAATCCCCTTGTTCAAATTTGATTTTTGCCATTTGGTAAAGCGCTGAAGCGAAGTTAGGCTTTAACGTAAGTGATTTACGGAAGTACTTCTCCGCTGTAATCACATCACCAGATTTCTTTATGCAAATACCCGCGTTAGTGTATGCGAATTCTGGCGTAGTATAAAGCGGATCCTTGATTGCTGCCATAAAATGTTGGCTAGCAGATTGGTACTGACCATTTTGGCACAAGTACGAGCCATAGTTGTTTAGCAACTGAGGATCTTTCGGTGAAATTGAGATGGCTTTTCTAAAGTAGGTTTCAGCCGTTTTGTTCAAACCAAGCTTTTGTTGGAGTAATGCATAGTAGTGATTAGCATCTGCTGAGTTAGGATTTTGATCCAGTGCTTTCAGGAGCTTTTCGTTAGCTAGGTTCAAGCGCCCTTTACGCGTATATTCCGCGCCAAGTCTTGCATTGAATGACGCGGCTTCACTTTTTTTCGGTGTGGGTCTGCTTTTATTGCTACTACAAGCGGTCAAGCTGAGTAGTATGATTAAGAAAGCGGTGAAGTTTTTTATTGTTATTATTTTTGTGTTCATTATTTAGGTGATCTCTTGTTCCAGCTTGGCAAAGTGAATTTTTCGTCGACTTCGATCTTTCACTTCTCCGGCTAGTTGGCCACAGGCAGCGTCAATATCATCTCCACGTGTTTTACGTGTCATAACGACCATGCCTGCATTTGAAAGGATCTCATAAAACTTATGAATCCGATTGTTCGAAGAACGCTTGTAACGCGTATCCGGAAACGGATTAAAAGGAATGAGATTGACTTTAACCGAGAGTCCTTTCAGTGTTTGAACGAGTTCATGAGCATGCTCATCTTTATCATTAACTCCCTCAAGCATTACATATTCCATTGTAATGTGTTCGCGCGCAGCCTTGCCGTCCAAAAAACGATGGCAAGCCGCTAATAATTCTTTAATAGGGTATTTCTTGTTAACAGGTACCAACTGATCCCTGAGTGCATCATTAGGTGCATGCAGTGAAACAGCCAGTGAAACATCAATACGGTCACGCAATCGATCAAGCGCAGGAATTACCCCCGAGGTACTTAATGTAACGCGTCGTTTACTTAAACCATAGGCATTGTCATCAAGCATCAATGACATGGCATCAACCACATTCTCAAAGTTGAGTAGCGGTTCGCCCATTCCCATCATGACTACATTAGTCACTGCGCGATTTGCGTTGGGATCAGGCTGAAGGGTTTTTCTGGCAATCCATAACTGCCCGATAATCTCAGAAACAGTTAGGTTTCTGCTAAACCCTTGGCGAGCGGTCGAGCAGAAGGTGCAATCTAAAGCACAGCCTACTTGAGAGGAAACGCAGAGCGTGCCGCGTTCACTCTCAGGAATGTAGACTGTCTCAATGCAGTTGCCGTCTTCCAGACGTAACACCCATTTGTGTGTTCCGTCGGCAGAAGCCTTATCAAGGACAATTTCCGGGAGTTTAATCTCGGCAATTTCGGCTAAATCAGCCCGCATCGACTTGCTGATATTGGTCATCTGATCCAAATCATCGGCCAAATGCTGATGTAACCACTTGATAAGTTGCGTGGCACGAAAAGGCTTCTCACCGCGCTGCAGCAAGAATTCTTTCATCTTGTCACTGCTCAGGTCGAGCAGATTGATTTTTTTCGTACCAGCTTGCGACATTCTTTATCCTTATCTTAGGCGTGGGCAGACTTCGTCAGCGCCAAAAAAGAAATCGATCTCTATTTTAGCATTCTCTGCGCTGTCTGAACCATGAACAGCATTTTCATCAATGCTTTGAGCGAAATCAGCGCGGATAGTTCCTGCGTCAGCATCAGCTGGGTTAGTTGCACCCATTAGCTCACGGTTCTTAGCAATCGCATCTTCACCTTCAAGTACCTGAATCATAACAGGACCAGAGGTCATGAAAGAAACTAAGTCATTAAAGAAAGGACGCTCGCTGTGTACAGCGTAGAAGCCTTCAGCGTCAGCTTTAGAAAGCTGCTTCATTTTTGCGCCAAGAATTGTCAAACCAGCTGCTTCAAAACGAGCATAGATTTGACCAATAACATTTTTAGCAACAGCATCAGGTTTGATGATAGAAATAGTACGTTCGATAGCCACGGGCGACTCCAGTTAACATTTAAAAAAAGTAGTGCCTCAGGAATACCCCCAGGCGATTCGGGCGGTATTGTACTGTTAGCGATAGGTAGCGTAAATACTATAATGTTGTCATTACCAAGTTTTTTACGGTAATTCAGCTGCTTATGGTAATTTTAGTCCAAAGTCTCGTAACATTTCACTCACTCTTATTAAAGGGAGCCCGATGAGTGCAGTAGGGTCGTCACCTTCCAGTTTTTTAAATAAAGTGATTCCAAGGCCTTCCGCTTTGAAACTTCCCGCACATTCATAGGGCCGTTCTATTAATAAGTAGCGTTCTATCTCTGCTAACTCTAGTTGTCTGAAATAAACATGAAACGGGACGACGTCTAAATCATATTGTCCCGTTTTAGAATCATAAACACACAGGCCCGTTAAGAAGCTCACTTTATTATTAGAACTTGCTTGTAACTGTTTCACCGCATTTTCATGGCTACCTGGTTTGCCACTAATTACGCCATCTAAAACACTGCACTGATCAGACGCTATTATTAATGAATCAGCATGTCTTGAAGCAACGGCTTTAGCCTTGGCCAACGACAGCCTCGCCACATAGTCGACCGGTAACTCGTCTTTCATGCTTGTTTCATCAATATCCGGTGAGTCTGTGTCAAATTCGATTTGAAATCTTTGCAACAGCGATTTTCGAAAAGGTGAGCTAGAGGCAAGGATTAAAGGTCGCTGTGAGTTTGATGTTTTCATGGAATGAAGCGGTTCAAAGTTAGGTGATTGAAAAGATAAGAATAAAGCTTTACGCAGTGGTAAGAAATTTCTATAATCTCGCGCCTATGTTAACTAGGTTGCCAGTTGAAGTGATGCCTTACCGACTTGTTGAACAAGGTCGGGAGTTTGATGGCGTTTGTGATATCGCTAATTTAACTAGGATCGCTGACCTTATTGTTGATAAAGAAGGCACGCTTTCTGTGAGCTTATCGTTCTACAGGAATCAGTCTGCTTTACCCGCTTTAAAAGGTCAAGTGAGTGGTGACTTAACTCTGGTCTGCCAGCGTTGCCTAGAACCGATGACACTAGCAGTAGATGCGTCTATTGATTTGGTCTTCGTTTCAAGTGACGAGAAAGCTCAGAGTCTGCAGGGTGGTTATGAAACCTACCTAGTAGAAGACAGTCGGATTTTAATTAATGACCTTATCCAAGATGAAGTCATGTTAAGTATTCCACAGTTGATGGTGCATGACAGTTGTGAGCCTTATAAGCCACTGATCGAAGCAACATCAGCTACAATTTCGCAAACAGTGCTTGAGGAAAAAGAAAACCCTTTCGCAGTGTTGCAAAACCTTAAGAACCCGGGCAAATAGTCGTAAAGAGTCACTGACTTTTGTCTAAATGGAGCTAGAACCATGGCAGTACAGAAAAGTAAAAAATCTCGTTCAAGACGCGGCATGCGCCGTTCACACGATGCACTAACCGCTAAGACAGTATCTGTTGATCCTGTTTCAGGGGAAACTCACCTACGTCATCACATGACTCCAGACGGTTTTTACCGTGGACGCCAGGTCATCGCTGCTAAGGCTGAGCCAGAAGAGATCGAAGAGTCAGACGAAGCATAAGAAGTACCGGTTCTAAGCTATTTATGTTAAATCGCGGGCCCGCCCCGCGATTTTGCGTGTGAGTCAATAAAAATACTGGGAATACCGAATGAGTTCGCACTATCGTATATCTCTCGATGCTATGGGTGGGGATCATGGTCTTTCAGTGACTGTTCCTTCGGCAATTACTGCGCTAGAACAATATCCCGATATCTCACTAATTCTTGTTGGTGACGAAACACTTATCGCTGAAGCATTAGTTGAAAATAATCAAATCGATAATCCCCGCATCACCATCCATCATGCCTCTCAAACGGTTGGAATGGATGAGCCACCAGCCTTAGCGCTGCGCGGTAAGAAAGATTCTTCAATGCGAGTGGCAATCAATCTTGTTAAAGAAGGCACGGCTGACGCAGTCGTTAGCGCAGGTAATACCGGCGCGTTAATGGCAACCGCCCGCTTTGTATTGCGTACTTTGCCCGGTATTGATCGTCCTGCTATTTGTAGCCCAATCCCATCTAAAATTGGGCATACCCATGTTTTAGATCTTGGTGCCAACATAGACTCAACCGCGGAACATCTACACCAATTTGCCATTATGGGCTCGGAACTGGTTCGTGCGATTGATAAAATTGAACGCCCTGCCGTTGGCCTACTCAATATTGGTCAAGAAGACATCAAAGGAAATGAGCAAGTAAAAGCGGCTAATCGTTTGCTCAAAGAAGGTCATCTGAACTATATTGGCTACGTTGAAGGTGACGACATCTTTGAAGATCGGGTTGATGTAGTGGTTTGTGATGGTTTTGTAGGTAATGTAGCCCTTAAAACCATTGAAGGTTTAGCGAAAATGTTATCTGGTACATTGAAGCAACAATTTACCAAAAACTGGGCGACTAAATTAATGGCTTTAATAGCCTTGCCAGTGCTTAAATCGATTCAAAAACAGTTTGATCCAAGACGCCATAACGGGGCTAGTTTACTAGGCTTGCAGGGGATAGTAATCAAGAGCCACGGTGGCGCTGATGCTTTATCGTTTGCCAATGCCATTAGCATTGCCCGTAAAGAAATTATTGCAGAAGTGCCCCAAAAAATTCGCCATCGCCTTCAAGCGCTGGTTGACGTTGAGCAGGCAAAAGATAATAAGGCATAGATATGTATTCACGCATTACTGGTACCGGTAGTTTTCTTCCTCCAAAAATCATGACTAATTATGATTTAGAGTCGATGGTAGATACCACGCACGAATGGATTGTTGAGCGCAGCGGTATACACCAGCGCCATATTGCGGAAAATGAAACAGTATCTGAAATGGGTGAACACGCCTGTCGTCTAGCGCTCGAAATGGCCGGTAAAACAGCCAATGATGTTGACCTTATCGTGTTTGCGACAACGACTGCTGACCTCGTGTTTCCAAGCAGTGCTTCCATACTGCAAGAAAAGCTAGGCAATACTAATGGTGCGACGGCTTTTGATGTACAGGCTGTTTGCACTGGTTTTGTTTACGCCTTAGGCGTCGCGGACAAATTTATTAAAAGCGGCACTCACAAATGTGCGTTAGTCGTTGGTGCTGAGGCTATGTCTCGCATCATTGACTGGACCGATCGCGGCACCTGCATTTTGTTTGCTGATGGTGCAGGTGCGGTGGTGCTAGAGGCTGATGAAGAGCCTGGAATAATTTCAACCCATCTTCACTCTGATGGACGCTATAAAAAACTGCTGTACGTTAATGGTGGGATCTCGGATGAGCGCGAAGCTTATTTGAAAGGTGAGGCCTACTTGCAAATGGCTGGTAATGAAGTGTTCCGTCAAGCAGTTAACACATTAGGCCGCATTGCGGATGAAACGCTTGAAGCAAATAATATGCAAAAGTCTGATCTAGACTGGCTAGTGCCGCATCAAGCCAATATCAGAATTATCAAAGCCACGGCCAAAAAGCTTAAAATGTCGATGGATCAAGTGGTCGTTACCGTTGATAAGCACGGCAATACCTCAAGTGCTTCAATCCCCCTTGCATTAGACGAAGCCGTTCGCGATGGGCGTATCCAGCGTGGCCAGACGATCTTGTTAGAAGGTTTTGGTGGCGGCTTTACATGGGGTTCAGCGCTAATCAAGTATTGATATGGGTGAGCCGACAGACTTTGACAGCAAGCTATTTTTAAAAACCGTACCCCATAAGCCTGGTGTGTACTGCATGATGAATGCAGACAATCAGGTGTTGTACGTCGGCAAAGCTAAAGACCTAAAAAACAGAGTAT
>CALHTA010000031.1 GCA_938038645.1 uncultured Thiotrichaceae bacterium | reverse complement strand
TAACCTTGCTCACGCCAAAGAACTGGTTGAGCGTATGTATTCTAAAGATGCACCTGCATTTGGTGCAGCTTCCGATGGTGATGGCGATAGGAACATGATTTTAGGTGCCAATTGCTATGTGACTCCAAGTGACAGCTTAGCCATTCTTGCTGCCAATGCACCTCTCATTCCTGCTTACAAAGCCGGCCTTAAAGGTGTGGCAAGGTCAATGCCTACGAGTCAGGCGGTTGACCGCGTTGCTGAAAAGCTCGGCTTAGATGCCTATGAAACACCAACGGGTTGGAAGTTTTTTGGAAATCTCCTTGACGATACAAAAATAACACTATGCGGCGAAGAAAGCTTTGGCACAGGATCCGACCACGTCCGGGAAAAAGATGGTCTTTGGGCAGTTTTATACTGGCTGAATATCTTAGCGGCTAAAAAACAAAGCGTTAATGCTGTAGTCATGGAGCATTGGTTACAGTTTGGTAGAAATTATTACACCCGACACGATTATGAAGCGGTTGAAACTGAAAAAGTAGACGCCCTTTTTAATCAGTTGGAAGCCAGATTACCGGAGCTAAACGGTCATACCTTTGCTCAGAGGAAAATATCAAAGGCTGATAATTTTACGTATCATGACATCGTAGATGGATCAACCAGTGCTAATCAGGGTATACGCTGTGTATTTGAAGATGGAGCAAGAATTATTTTTCGTCGCTCAGGTACGGGTACAAGTGGAGCTACATTACGCTTGTATGTGGAGCATTATGAACCAGATCCACAACGGTTTGAGCTTGATACACAAGAAGTTTTACACGATTTATTGGAAATAGCCGATCAAATTGCAAAAATTAAAATAACTATCGGTAGGGAAGAAGCTGACGTAATTACCTAGACAAAGATAATAAAAATAACAGATTCCTTTAAGAAATACGTTTTTTCTTAGTGATTTTGCATGGGGCTAATCATCTTAGTATGGAAAAGACAACCGCTTAGCTGGAATCACAATATTAATTCACTGATATAAACATAAGATATTTCGTATCGCATCGAAATAAAACCCAGTGAAAAGGGGATCCCAACACTATGAATACAACAATTAAATTATCGGTTTCTAGCGTCCTGCTAGCAGGCTTCATGACCGGATGTAGTCAACAGCAGTTCCAAGGGGGCGGTCAGCAGTTAGCCGGCGGTTCACAAGTTGCTGGTGGTCAACAAATACTAGGTGGCGGGGGTCAACAGATCGTTGGCGGCGGCCAATCAGCTGGCGGTTCTCAAGTTGCAGGCGGACAACAAATACTGGGAGGGCAGCAGCTTGTTGGTGGAAGCCAATCAGCTGGAGGACAACAATTAGCCGGTGGACAACAAGTATTGGGAGGACAGCAGAGCGCTGCTTCTATAGACTCTCAAATTCAAGATACCGTAGTTCCAAACACATCTCACCTTCATAATTCAGTTGCTCAAAGCAGTGAGCACTCGCACAACGTTCAGGCTGAACAGCGTATTTATGTGCCTCTTCCTGAGTCCATGAAAGATAAAACTCCTGCGGTCTTTATGTATAAAGAGCCTAAGCCTGCAGAGCCAGTTTATTACGATGACAATGTAGAGCCCGTTTATTACGAGCAAAAAGCGCAAAAGCCCATTGCCCGACAAAAGCCTGTTGTTAGGCATCAGGGTATCGGTATGCCGCCTGCTCAGCCAGGCCAGTGCTTTGCCAAGGTTAACACACCAGCCAAATTTAAGAACAACGTCAAACGTGTTCAGGTTAGCCCAGCGGTAAACAAGCGGGTTAAAGTTCGTGGGCCACAATACACTTGGGTTAATAAGAAAGTTTTAGCTAGACCTGCGACTCATCGAAACGAATATATTCCTGCTGTTTATAGAAATATTACTAAGAAAGTTTTAGTTAAACCTGCACATTATGCATGGCAGAAAGGCAAGACTGGTCCTGTTACACGAATTGACAACATGACAGGTGAGATACTTTGCAGAGTAAAGATACCTGCGGTGTATCGCACGGTTACTCAGAAAGTTGTGGCTCGCCCTGCTCAACGTGTGAAACGCTACGTCCCTGCTGTTTATCGCACAATTAAGCAAAAGAAATTAGCTTCTCCTGCAGTATTCAGAACTATAAAGACTCCTGCAAGATTTGTTAATAAGACTTACCGTGTTCAAATTAGTGGTGCCAAGCAAGAGTGGAAGCCAATAGTTTGTAAGGCTCCGAATGCTCAAGGCAGAGCAGCGGTTCAACGCACTCAACCCGTTGTCAGCAAAAGAGTATCTAATGAACAACGTCAGTTAGCTGCTCAGTATAAAAATCAGCAGCAACAACTTCATAGACAATGGTTGCAGCAGGAAGCTGCACGTAAAAGAGCAGGACATAATTCTGGCGCTCGACAGCAGCATCAAAATGCATCTCATAATGCCAATGCGCAACTTCGAGCAAACCAGCAACGTCGTGCTCAACATGCAGCTAGAGAGAAGCAGCGTTTAGCCAAACTTGCTCAGCAACGTAAGGTAGCTCAACAAGCTCGTTTGCGTCAGGTGCAACTTGCCAAACAAAAGCGTATGGCACAGCACCAAGCTAACCTGTTAGCTCAACGTAAATCTGCACAAATGCGCACTCAAAATGCACCAAAACCTTCTTACGCGAAGCCAAAAGCCCGTCCTTATCAGCAGCAAAGAGTTGCTGCAAAGACAAACTATCAGGCGAACGTTAAGCAAGTGATGCATACGCCTAAGCCTAGAATTCAACCTAAAGCGCCTATTGCTGCAAAGCAAGCCGCGAGTGCAGGTAACGATAATACTCCGTTAACAAGAGCGAATGCAGTATTTCGAATTCAAAAAGCGTTACTTCAGCGTGGATTTAACCCTGGACCTGTAGATGGTAAGTTAGGGCCAACCACAGTGAAGGCATTGACTGCGTTCCAAGAAACAAAAGGTTTGAAAACAGGTACATTAAACCGAGACACATTAAGCGCTCTCAATTTAATAAACTGATCATAAATCCTTGAAACACACTAAGGCTTGCCATTGTGCAAGCCTTTTTTATGACTATAGCTATCCCACTACTCCAGAAGTTTAAATGCTTCTAAAGAAACTCATCCTCCATTTCCAAAACATTTCAATTCGTTCACTCAGGGTAGGTTCCACCCAAAATTTCGAGCAACAATTTCTATTTAAATTAGCTAAATACCATCTAAATAACGCTAACTTCTGAAAAATTCTATTTTTTCTGCATTTTTTTGAAATTATTGAATCCCAATGGGATGTTTAGGGTTTATACTACCCGTTATCAGCATGTCATTAATTCGAAATATTTGAATCGGTGGCGTTTTTAAACTATTTCAGGGGTTTCTATAATGGATGTTCGAAAAATAAAAACATTGATTGAGTTAATTAATAGCAGTGATATTGCAGAAATTGAAATAAAAGAAGGCGAAGAGTCTGTCAGAATCTCTAGGAGCAGCTCAGTGTCCACAACAAACTATGTTGCAGCTCCCGCAGCACCTCAAGCAATACCTGCACCCGTTTCTGCTTCAGCGGTAGCAGAAACAGCTGCTCCACCAGCGCAAACGGGTGAAGTGATTGAATCACCAATGGTTGGAACGTTTTATCGTGCATCATCACCTACTTCCAAGTCATTTGTTGAAATAGGTCAGACTGTTGCCGTTGGAGATGTTCTTTGCATTATCGAAGCGATGAAAATGCTAAATCAAATCGAATCGGATAAGGCAGGAACAATTACTAAAGTACTTGTCGAAAATGAGCAGCCTGTTGAATTTGGCCAACCTTTGTTCGTTGTAGAATAATCGGGAGCTACCATGATTAAGAAACTCTTAATAGCAAACCGGGGCGAAATTGCACTTCGCATTTTACGCGCCTGTCGTGAAATGGGCATCCGAACAGTAGCCGTACATTCATCAGCAGATCGAGACTTGAAGCATGTAAGACTCGCCGATGAGTCTGTTTGTATCGGGCCAGCCTCTTCCACAGAAAGTTATTTAAATATCCCAGCAATTATTAGTGCCGCTGAAGTAACCGATGCGGATGCTATCCACCCTGGTTATGGATTTTTATCTGAGAATGCCGACTTCGCTGAGCGAGTTGAGTCAAGTGGTTTTATTTTTGTTGGCCCTCGTGCGGAAACAATTCGCTTAATGGGCGATAAAATTTCTGCTAAAGAAGCCATGATTAAGACCAATGTTCCTTGCGTTCCTGGCTCAGGTGGCGCTATTCCAGATGATGGACCTGAAGCCTTAGCGATGGCTGAAAAGATCGGCTATCCAGTAATTATCAAAGCTACCGGCGGTGGTGGTGGCCGTGGAATGCGAGTGGTGAACAGCAGTGAGGAGCTCCTCGAGTCAATAGTGTTGACTAAGACTGAAGCGCGAGGTGCTTTTGGTAACGATGTTGTCTACATGGAAAAGTATTTACAAACGCCTCGTCATATTGAGTTCCAAGTACTTGCCGACTCACATGGTAACGCTATTCATCTTTGCGAACGTGATTGTTCGATGCAACGCCGCAACCAGAAAGTAGTTGAAGAAGCCCCTGCTCCTGGAATTACTCCAGAACAAAGAAAACGCATGGGCGATATCCTTACTAAAGCCTGCAGAGATATTGGTTACAGAGGAGCAGGAACTTTTGAGTTTTTGTATGAAAACGAAGAGTTTTATTTTATTGAGATGAACACAAGACTCCAAGTTGAACACCCTGTTTCGGAATTAATAACAGGCATTGACTTGGTTAAACAGCAATTGCTAGTTGCTTCAGGTGAAGTGCTGCAGATTAAACAAGAAGACATCAACCCTAAAGGTCACTCTATTGAATGCAGGATCAATGCAGAAGACCCTGATAACTTTAGACCCTCACCAGGAAAAGTTGAGCGCTTCCACCTGCCCGGTGGTTTAGGTGTGCGGGTGGATTCTCATGTTTATGGCGGGTATACCGTACCACCGTACTACGATTCAATGATTGGCAAGCTTATTGTCCATGCTGAAGACCGGCCTAGCGCAATTAAGCGTATGCAAGGCGCACTTGAAGAGATGGTCATTGAGGGAATTAAAACCAATATTCCGCTACAAAGACGCATACTTAAAGATGAAGCCTTCGTTGAAGGTGGAGCCAATATCCATTACCTAGAAAAGAAACTAGGACTCTAAACGATGTGGTTACAACTAATTTGCCAGTCAACGAAAGCCTTCGAATCTGAAATCAGTGAGGGGGCTGAAAATCTGGGGGCAGTTTCAATTACACTGAGTGATGCAGCCGATGTTCCAGTACTTGAACCGCTACCAAATGAAACGCCGCTGTGGGACGAAATTATCTTTACGCTGCTTTTCAGAGAAGATCAGCAAACAGAACTAGAAGCGCTCAAAAAGTTACTCACTGACAACAAAGAAAACTGGCAAATTAGTCACATCCGACAAGAAAACCTCAAAGATCAGCAATGGGAAAGAGTTTGGATGGATGATTTCCACCCCATGAAATTTGGACAGAACCTTTGGATTTACCCGAGCTGGTCAGAAGCACCCAATGATGACAGTGTAGTTATAAAATTAGACCCAGGCCTTGCATTTGGAACCGGTACACACCCTACCACCGCATTGTGCTTAGAATGGCTGGACAGTAACCCACCAGTGAATCAATCAGTCATTGATTATGGATGCGGAAGTGGAGTCTTAGCTATTGCAGCTATAAAGTTAGGCGCTAAAGAAGTTACCGCCACTGATATTGATCAGCAAGCCTTAACAGCAACCCTCAATAATCAATTAAATAACGGAATTCCAGCGGAGAAAATACGCTCTTGCTTTCCAGATGACATGCCCACGCTAAAAGTAGATTTGATGCTCGCAAATATATTGTGTGGTCCCCTAGTTTCATTAGCGCCTAAGCTATGTGCTAGCACAAAGCCCGGTGGGCAAATAGTGCTGTCTGGAGTCCTAAAGGAACAACAAGCCATGCTTGAAGAAGTCTACCAAAATTACTGTCATGATATTCAGTTTGCCACATCAGGTGACTGGGTTAGAATGACCGGAATAGTAAATAAAACGCAGTAGAAATTACAAATGTATACTAGGTGCAGTCACTGTAGCGCAGTTTTTCGCGTAACAATGAAAGAACTTACCGCAGCTCAAGGAAAATTGAGGTGCGGTGAGTGTGCGGGCGTGTTTAATGCAATGGACAGCTTATCTACCAAACTTCCTAATCATGCCGACCCTAGTGAGAAAATTTCATTTGAATCTTTGAATAAAAAACAAAAAAGCAGCTTTACCGCTTCGACCCAAAACCCAATTAAAGAAGCTATTAAACAGAAGGAAAAACAGCCTAAGTCGGTAGATTCAGACAGCAATAATAATCTTTGGGCTACCCTAATTATACTGGCATTGTGTGTTGCCTTGGCTGCCCAAATTTGGCTCAGCAGAGATGTATGGTTCAACCAATTACGTCAACCAGAAAAAGTTAAAATATTAAGCAAAAATGTCTTTTCACATCCAAGCCAACCCAATGCCTTAATCATTACTGCATCTATTCAGAGCTTCACAAATGAGTCCCAGCCCTACCCATACCTTGAAGCTCGACTGCTGGACAGACTGAACAACACCATTGCATTAAGACGCTTCAGGCCACATGAATATCTTGAGCAATATGAATCTGGAGCAATGCTCCAAGGCAACCAACCCGTCTCAATTAGACTTAAAATTCAAGACCCACCTGGGAATAAGGCAAAACATTTTCAATTTTCTTTTCTCTAAAAAATATAAAGATATCGCTGACAGTAAAAAACAGTTGTATCAGCATTATTAAAAGATAAAATTAAGATGGAACTAAGAACAAAAGCAGCAGTCGAAGTTTTTGCTGTAGCTGTAACAAATAAATATCGCACCGGATGGGATATGAAAACACATAAGTATCGCTCATTTGCTAAACATGCGACAATGGCGCACGCGAATACGCCTGATTATGTTTCTGATATAGCAACTATTAATAATGCTCTTGAGGAAACAGAAGCATTAACATTAGACTATACTATAGTCGATGCAATCTTGATCGGATGTGGTCTCTTTGGACGCCCATGGATATTTGCTGAGCTCAAAAAACAGCTATTTGGAATGCAACCTACCAGCAAGATTACAAATCATTACAAAAAAAGTATGGCAATCAGCCACGATGAAGAGAATCAAATTTTACGCATCTCTTCAACAGATCATCTGGTTGTTTCAACCAATAATCGGCGGTGCTTTGTTTGTAAAGTGATCAACTGGTATTTATTACACATGTCAACTCAAGCTTATGTTAAGCAGAATATACTAAGCTGTAAAACCCCCGGTGACCAACTCCTGCTCTTCAAGGATGCATTATTTGTAGGAATTGGCGCTAAACTTGCTGCTTCTCAGATTTTGAAGTGACGTGAAAACACAAACCCATACAATAATACATAGGTCACGTGAACAATGACAAATACACCATTAAATGCAGACTCCCTATCTGAGGCCACAGATCAAGCAGTTTCTGATTATCTTGCTCTTTTAGGCGATCATGACGCGACAAACTTATATAGACAAGTTGTGGACGAGGTTGAACGCCCTCTTCTAGAAGTCATCATGAAACACACTCGCGGCAACCAATC
>CALHTA010000030.1 GCA_938038645.1 uncultured Thiotrichaceae bacterium | reverse complement strand
TTCACGAGTTAAGTGAAGATCGCTGGCTTTGTCAGAATTCGGGGTGTCTTGGTTTCTGGTGAAGGGGACTCCTGAGTCCATGAGCCATTGAATAGCTTCTTCACCTTTGCTAACTACCTGCGTGACGATTGCTTCATCGCAGAGGCCTGCACCGGCTGTGAGTGTGTCTGAAACATGAGATTCAATGCTATCGGCGTTATCAACAACAGCCGAAATCCCGCCCTGAGCATAGTATGTACTGCCTTCGTTTAGTACATCTTTACTCAGAATCGCAATGCTGACTCTTTTAGGAAGACTAAGGGCTAAGCTTAAGCCGGCTGCACCGCTGCCGATAATTAGTACATCATAATGCATGGGTTATAACTCTGATTGGAAGCGTCTAGATGAAGTATTATAAGCAATGTTAATTTAAAGGGTAGTTTATTAGTTTAATCCTCAGAAGATAGAGGGCTACACATTCCCTTTGCCGCTAAATATTAAGCAGATGACTGAAAGCAATATGGTGATGCTGTTCACTAAATGTTAAGGTTCGCGACGGCTGGTGAGTATATTTGCACCGTTGACTCAAGTGGCTTGCAGAGAATCAATGTTGTTTATGGTAGCTTGCTGCTAATAAATCCGGGCTGGTCGGATCATTTCATCTAATACAGTTTAGAGCTAGAGAAGTAATTAATGTTTAAAATTAAACACTGCTTGATTCCATTTGTGGGGATGGTTATTTCATTTGGGGCGGCGAATGTCGCTGCTAAATCCGAGAATCTACACGAAAACATTGAAAAAGAACTTTTAAAAGCGATAACAATGCTTGGTAAGTCTGAGTCAGGTACCGTTACCAAGAGTAGCGAAATTAACTCAAACACTAAAGTGGAAGATTTGGTGGGTTTGAGTCTCAAAGAATTTATGGATCCACCAAAGACCTCCAAGCAAAAAAACAAAGCGAGTAAGTCAGCTAATACCAAAGGCATAAGCAAAGGGACTTACAAAAAGGTGATGGCAATATCATCTAAACGCTCGAAACGGTCATCTAGGCGTTACCGCGCTTGCTATCAATACAATTATCAGGAACTGCAAAATAAATCTCGCCGTTATCAACGCTCGATCACGGAGGCGAGTAAGCGCTATGGGGTTAATGAGAATCTAATCAAGTCCGTAATCACTGCTGAGAGTTGCTTCAAGGTTCGTGCGCGTTCACACAAAGGGGCTCGTGGTTTGATGCAGCTCATGCCAGCAACAGCGCGCCGTTTTGGTGTGCGAAACAGTTATAACAGTCACCAGAACATTGGTGCAGGAACAAAATACTTACGTTGGCTTCTAGATCGCTTCAGCGGTAATGTTAAGTTTGCATTAGCAGGTTACAATGCGGGTGAGGGGAAAGTCGACCGTTATGGCGGTATTCCTCCTTACAAAGAAACTCGGGAGTATGTTCGCAGAGTGCTGGGTGTGTTTAATACTTTGCACCATAAAATGCCGACATCTGCAAATTTAAACTATAAAAATACAACCAAATCTAAAGCTTATTATCAAAAGCTCTGGCACCAAAAGCAAAAGTCAAAACAACAAACTAAGCCTATGAATCAAAGGCGTTGTGTGGAAGCTGCCCCGTCACATCTTAGAGGGATTACTTATCTCAAGAGAAGCGGCCGAGGTGGTACTATTTGGCGTCGTTACTATCGGTTGAATCATTCAGAAAACTTGGCTAGCGTCACCCATAAAACAGGGGTTCATGCGAGCACGTTGCAGCGAATGAATCGTTTGACCTCGCAAAGCCCGCTAATGCCTGGGCAACAGTTGATTGTCTGGGAATGTCGTGCATAATTAATGATTGTTTAGATGGTAGATAAAGAGTCAAATGAGTAAATTCTGGAGTAGTACAGCAACAGGCCTTGATCCTTATCAGCCAGGTGAGCAGCCAAAAGCTAAGCAATACATTAAGCTCAATACCAATGAGAGCCCTTATCCTTGTTCACCCCTTGCTCTTTCTGCGATGAAAACGGAAGTGTCTGAGGATCTGAGACTGTATCCAGATCCGAATGGGGATGGATTGAAGCAAGCGATCGCTGACTTTTATAAGGTTGAAAAAGCCAACGTCTTTGTCGGCAATGGCTCTGATGAAGTCTTAGCTCATGCTTTTGTCGGCTTGTTAAGGCAACCTAAGCCACTCGCTTACCCTGATATTTGCTACAGCTTTTATCCTGTCTATTGTAATTTATTTGATATTGACGCAAACGAAGTACCGCTCACTGATAAGTTTGAGATTGATCCTAGTGATTATGCTGGAACCGATGGGCCTGTCATATTGCCTAACCCTAATGCGCCGACGGGAATTGCTTTATCATTGGCGGAAATCCGCACTATTTTAGATAGTAGAGCTGATTACACCGTTATTATTGATGAGGCTTACATTGATTTTGGCGCAGAGTCTGCGGTCAGTCTTATTGCTAAATATCCAAACCTGTTGGTCGTTCAAACTTTATCAAAATCACGTTCCCTTGCTGGGATTAGAGTTGGGTTTGCGGTTGGGCACCCTGCATTGATCGAGGCTTTGGAGCGCGTCAAGAATTCATTCAACCCTTACCCTTTAGGTCGCATAGAGCTCAGCGGTGCAACGGCTGCAATGCAGGATGTCGAATACTTTGATAGCTGCCGTCAAAAAATCATTGCAACTAGAGAAGCGACCACAACGTCTTTGAAAGATCTTGGTTTCGAAGTATTACCTTCTAGCGCTAATTTTGTTTTTGCTAAGCCGCCAGGTAATAACAATGCGGAGCAATTATATACAGCATTAAAGGAAAAAGGCGTGTTGGTGCGCTACTTTAATAAGCCTAGAATTTCAGAGTACTTGCGAATTTCGATAGGAACCGATGAGGAAATGGCCGTTCTAATGGCCCAGCTGGAGCTGATTTTAGAGGCTTAAAAACCGTCCGAGTGGGTTAGGTCTAAATCTAAAAAGTTTGTATTGGGTGGCGGCATTTGCAGATAAAAGCCTTTTTCCTGTATCTGTTCCATCACTTGCTTGGCATCTAGTTGAGCGAGCCTTCTGGCTTCTGTTAATTCAAAACTAAACGTAAATTCAATGGTGCCCAATCTGTGTTTCAAGTCGTCTGGTAATAACTCGAAATTATCTTTTTCCGACAGGTAAACGTACATTCCGGTTTTGTATTTGCTGCGATAAACATGACAGGTAACCGATGTTGTCATTATCGGGCAGCCCGTTTGACCATCACATCGATAGACTTTATGTTGCTTAGCATGAGCTCGTACGCGATGTTTCCATCTCCTGGCTGTTCAATAAAAACGCTACTTTGCGTAAAGTTCTGAATCCTGCCATCAGTGACGGTATGATCATTACTCGTGATTCTAACAATTCGACCAGCAAAGCTTCTTATCTGATTGGGGGAAGCTGATTCAAAGTCTAAACGATAAAGGGCTTTCCCTGGGAGCAGGCTTAGAAACGTCTCAGCAGAGCCATTTTGTTTTTCATTAGTGATAATGGTCGAAATGCCAGCATTTCCAGGAATTGTTTGAGTAGCCGCAATAGGCGTATTGCGATCCGTTCTAACGGCTTCGAAAGCTTTATCCGCACCTGCAAACCAAGCGATTATGGCTGCTATTAAACCAACCAGCCCAACAACAAGCATACTTCGGGTACGATCCCAAAGAGTAGGCAGTGCGATTAAGTTAATGACGGGTATCAACGCCAGTAAACCGGTTACGAAGTGATGTCGGAAACCTTCATAAGCAAATTTAATATAACTAATCGAAAATAAGAATATTCCAATAGCAGTAATGGTTAAGACAGCTAGTTCCATGATGAGGCTCAAGTCTCGAAGCAAGTAATTTTATTTTTCTACATTCTAACCTTTATATAAAGGGAAAAGCTAATTAGTAGAGGTAATCATTCGATTTGAGTATAGTATTCAGCCATGAGAATAATCACTGTAAATACTAATGGAATTCGTGCAGCAGCACGCAAAGGCTTTTTTGAATGGTTAGCATTGCAAAAGGCTGATGTTGTCTGTATCCAAGAAACTAAAGCTCAAGTTGACCAACTGACAGATCCGGTTTTTCACCCTGAAGGCTATCACTGTTATTACAATGATGCTGAAAAGAAAGGGTATAGCGGCGTCGCTCTCTACTGTAAGCAAAAGCCTGATGAGGTTATCGTCGGGATGGGATTGGCTGAATTGGATTGTGAAGGGCGCTATTTAGAGGCTCGTTTTGGAAAGCTAAGTGTAGTAAGTTTGTACATGCCATCTGGCTCGGCAAAAGACGAACGTCAATTGGTGAAATACAGAGGCATGGATTTTTTCATGCCAAAAATGAAAGCCTTGCGCGATGAAGGTCGCGATCTAGTAATTTGTGGGGACTGGAACATTGCCCATAAAAATGAAGATATAAAGAACTGGAAAGGTAACAAGAAAAACTCTGGCTTTCTTCCAGAGGAGCGAGCTTGGTTAGACACGCTGTTTGACGATGAAGGCTTTGTTGATGCTTTTCGTGAATTAGAGCAAGAAGAGCATGAATACACCTGGTGGTCAAATCGGGGCCAAGCTTGGGCAAACAATACGGGGTGGCGTATCGACTATCATATTCTGTCACCAAGCCTTAAAGGCACTGTAGAAGCAACGTCTGTTTATCGTGAGGAGCGTTTCTCTGATCATGCTCCTCTTACTATTGATTACAACTATGAGATTGGGAAATTATGAGTGAGCAGAATACTGCTGTAGCAGAGGCGGGTGTTGGAGAGAAAGCAGGTTTTTCTTTGTACTTTGATCGGCGAATGCTGCGAATATTGTTACTGGGTATTATCAGCGGCTTTCCTTGGGTATTGATTGGCACTGCATTAACGCTCTGGTTGAAAGAAGATGGACTAAGCCGAAGCACTATTGGGTGGGCGGGATTAATATTTGGTGTTTATGCATTGAACTGGATGTGGGCACCGTTGGTAGATCGTATCCGTATTCCTGTTCTAACTGACCGAATCGGTCATCGTAAGTCTTGGATTATCACGATGCAGGTGCTGATATTAACTGCGCTTGTTTTATGGAGCCTCATTAACCCTGTCGATAATCTGAAAATGGTTATCTTTATTGGCCTTGTTATTGCGATATCCTCAGCGACCCAAGATATAACGATTGATGCATTACGAATTGAGCAAATTGGCGAAGGTGAGTCAGCATCAATGGCGGCTGGTGCAGCCGTTGCAGTGGTGGGTTGGTGGACAGGGTTTAAGCTCGGTGGGATGATTGCGCTAGTGGTAGCGGATTACTTTCAGGGGCAGGGTGTTGCAAATTATTGGCAATACACATTCATCTTTTTGGCAGGTTTGATCGTTTTTTGTAACATCGCTTTGCTAATGATTCCCGAAGTCTCTTCGTTAGCACGACAACAAGCGCAACTTGCTGATCAGCAAAAGCTCGGTTCTGCTGTTCCATTACCGGGGTTTGCAAGCTGGTTCGCAAGTACCATCCTTAGCCCGATGACAAGCTTTTTTAGAAAAAATGGCGTTTCAATTGGTATAGCGATTCTATCGTTTATTTTCCTATTCAAGATAGGCGAGGCATTTATGGGCAAAATGTCGATCGTTTTTTATAAGGAACTAGGGTTTAGTAAGTCAGATATTGCTATCTACTCCAAAACGTTGGGTTGGATAACCACGGTAATCTTTACACTGATTGGTGGATGGTTCGCGATGCGCGCGGGTTCCTTAAAAGCTCTGTTCATTGCGGGTATTGCAATGGCAGCGACTAATGTGATGTTCAGTATAATGGCGTGGTCCGGCAAGTCAGAATTGTTATTTGCAGTGTCGGTGGTCCTAGATGATGTTGCAGCCGCCTTTGCGACGGTCGCGTTTGTAGCATTTATATCCCGATTAGTGGATCGAACATATACCGCAACCCAATATGCGTTGTTAGCATCAATTGGAACGCTTGGGCGGACGCTATTGGCCTCTTCTTCTGGTGAGATCGTAGATTGGCTAGACGGTGACTGGGGGACTTTCTTTATCATCACCGCACTAATGGTTATACCGTCACTAATATTGCTATGGTTTATCCGTAATAAGGTAGTATTTGAAAATAGCCTGCCAGCCTCAAATGATACTGACACTATGAAGTCTTAAGCTTTTCCTTAAGTCAGCTAAAAAGCACAGCGGCGATAGTCACTGTGCTTTTTTTATAGTTGATGAATCCAATCCCCAGTATTTATTTTACAGTCAATACTGTCTAACCCCATGTGAATCAAAAGCCCAATGCCTACTAAGCGAGTTTTAGGTATGGCGCTAAATAAAAAATAACGCTAATCGCTAATGGAACGATAAAGTGTAAAATCATGTGAAACATTATTGATCCTAAAAGCAGTGCCAGTGAAGAACAGCAATCGTATACCATATCAGCAGCGCTGATGAAGTAGCTTGCTGTGTTTTAATTTGATCCCCCATCGACTGTAGTCTCTCAGTATTATTAAGGATAATCGTACATGGCTTTGAAAATTGGTTTAGCACTAGGGAGTGGAGCCGCAAGAGGCTGGGCGCATATAGGTGTTATTCGCGCTTTACAAA